>JBBQEU010000005.1:0-54983 GCA_038321235.1 Acidimicrobiales bacterium
ATCCAACGCGACATCCCCGCGATCATCGAGGCGGGCGGACTGCGACTCGACTCGGTGGAGCGGTACCACGCCAAGGGCGACCCCAAGGTGCTCGGGTGGACGTTCGAGGGGCAAGCCTCGTTCCATCGCTAGACGACAGGCGCCGGATTCGCGCGCTCCGCAGGAACATCCACCAGTTGATCGGCGAGGTGTTCAGGATCAGTCCGGCGGTTTCACCGCGGGAGCGAGCCTGGCCGCCCACGGCGACGCGAAGTAGGCGGCGCCGGGATTCCCCGAGAACACGATCTTGGGCGTGAGTTCCACTCAGCTCGACGCATTCAAGGTCAAGTCCGGATTCTCGTGGAAGCTGAAGGAACCCGTCGGCATCTGGGACCGCTCCGCGGTGCAGATCACTGCGACGCCAGGCAAGGCCGCCGCACAGCTCCGCTTCGACTTCGGCGACGGGGCCGTTGCCGAACTGGAGTGCCAGACGCTGGCGACCAATGCGGGAAACCTGGTGTTCGTCAGAGAGGTCACGGACAACACGGAGTTCTGATGCCGTCACCGTCGCCTGGCGTGCATGAGGTTCGGACCGGCTGGGTAACTCCTGGCCATGTGGACAGCATTCGTCGTGTTCGGCCTCATCGCTGCGGTTCTGGTATTCGTCATGATGGTGATGTCACGACGGCCACGGCCCGCTGATCCGTCCGACCAACCACCGATCGAGGAAGCCACAGGGCACCTCCCGGCGCCGGGTGACGACGAGGTGGCCCGGCGATCGAGCGGGACACTGATGCCCGGCTCCGAGGAGTACCGGAATCGCGACGGCAAGCCCTGACCCACCGCTCCACGCCCTGGAAGCGACGTCCAATCGAGCCCATAGCTCTCGTCCCACACGGCGGCGGGGCAGGAGGCTGCAATGAACGGCACGGCTGAGTCGACATTGCCGAGAGCCATCGAGGACACCTCGTGGTCGCCTCGAACGAGGTCCGTCGGCACGGTGGAGTCGATGAGATCGAGCGTCGAGACGCCATGCGCAATCCAGACGTGCGGCAGTCGGCCGGGGCGGGCCGGCGCAACGTAATCACGTGCAGGACGAGCACGTGCGGGGCGCTCCCGTCGACGATGACGAGCGGGCCATCGTAGGTGTGGCCGAGTTGGAGGCCGAGCAGATCGAAGTGAATTGCCCGAAACTCCCACCCAACTGAACCAGCCCGTGTGTGACGCTGGTCGGATGGAGCGGTTTGCGATCGATGTACTCAGGCGGCGGGTTGCGGCTGGTGAGTGCTCACGGCCGATGAGTCGCAGCGGCTGATCGACGCGCTCGACGAAGCTCGGCTCGCGGCGGCGACTCCGAGTGAGTATCTCGTTCGCGTTGCTCGCAGCATCGACGATCTGAACCGTTGGACGGCCGAACACCCGTCGCTGCGGATGTCCACCTCCGCGACGAACCCTGCAGATGCGCTGGTGTTGGCAGGCGCCGAACTGGGGCGCGTGCTGAACGGACCGATCTCGGGCGTTCGCCACCGCACCGCGCATGTCGGGCGGGCTGTGGCCGACGCGATCGCCCGCACTGCCAACGACCCGGCCGTTTCCGGCGCCCTCACCTGGGCGCTCGCGGAACTCGATACCCGGACCGGTGAGCTCCACGAGCTCCGCTACCGGCAACAACTCGACGAACGCAGCACGAGCGGCGACCAGCGGGCGCGCTCCGAGCTCAGAGCCGCTGCAATCGACCGACTCACCGCCGCCGGTGTCACCGTCGCAGCGAACGGATACGACACCAACGGCTTCGACGACGCCGACCGGCTGGGCCTCCACCTCCCGTGCCTCGCCCTCGCGTACGGCGTGAGCGCTGGAGAGATGAACGGCGACGTCCCGCTTCCTCGGTTCGCTGCCGACCGGGGTTGGTTCGCGCTCTGTCGCCGCGTCGAGCCGCGCCCGATGTCGCGCTACGAGACGGCGATCATCTCGCCGCTGACGATCAACGACGAGACCGAACTCGCACTTCGCCGTCTGTCACCTCGGGTGCCCTCGGGCATGAGCATCGGTGCGTTCAGCGCGTTCCGTGCTCTGATGGAAGTCGAGTTGCCCAGCATCGATGTCGACCACCTGAGGGGTCCGCTCAGCCCCGTCTGGGTGAGGCTTCCGCTCGACGCCCTCGGCTCGATGATCAGCGGCACGACCGATCAAGGTCTCGATGTCGACCAGCTCATCGAACCCAACCCAGATGCAATGTGGCCAGTGTCGCCACGTGCGGATCTGGTCTGGATCGCAGACGACGCCGACCATGACGGCTGGTGAGCGCATCCGAAGCGATCCGCAACAGGTGTGTCCGGCGAGATCAGCCTCCGAGCCGTGCCGCGTCGACGATTGCGTAGGCGTAGCCCTGCTCGGCCAGGAAGCGTTGGCGGTTGCGGGCGAAGGCGACCTCGTCGGTGTCATCGGACACGAGCGAATAGAAGTGAGCTTGGCCGCCGTCGGCCTTCGGTCTCAAGATCCGCCCGAGCCGTTGCGCCTCCTCCTGGCGGCTTCCGAACTGACCCGACACCTGGATGGCGACGCTCACCTCGGGAAGATCGATCGAAAAGTTGGCCACCTTCGACACCACCAGCACCGGCAAGCTGCCGGCGCGCATCTCGTCGAACAGCAGATCGCGGCGACGTTGCGTGGTCTGGCCGGTGATGAGGGGCGCGTCGAGGAGTTCTGCGATCGATCGGAGCTGGTCGACGAACTGGCCGATCACCAGCACCTGGTCTCCGAGCGATCGGTGCCGGTTCACGAGCAACTCGACGATGGGGAGCTTCTCCTCGGCCGTCGCGGCGACCCCGTGGCGATGCCGTGCCGAAGCCACCGCGTACTCCGAACGGCTCGTCGGTCCGAGTGGTACCCGTACCTCGGTGCACGTTGCCGGAGCAATCCAGCCCTGAGCTTCGAGATCCGTCCACGGCGCGTCGTATCGCTTCGGTCCGATCAGGCTGAACACATCACCCTCGCGCTCGTCCTCACGGACCAACGTCGCCGTGAGGCCGAGGCGGCGAACGGCTTGAATACGGGCCGTCGCCCTGAACACAGGAGCGGGGAGCAGGTGCACTTCGTCGTACACGACCAGACCCCAGTCCTGCTCGCCGAACAGTGCGAGATGCGGATGGCGGACGAAGACGTCGTCGCGCTCAGCTCGTGGGTCGGACCACGTGAGCGCCTGATAAGTCACGAAGGTGACTGCCCGCAGTTGTTTACGACGACCCGACCATTCGCCGACCTGCTCCTCGGACAGGTTGGTCTTGTCGAGCGCCTCGCGAATCCACTGGCGGATCGACGACACCGACGTGCACACCACCAGTGCCTGAGCTCCCGCTGCGACCATGGCGGCGAGACCGACCACGGTCTTGCCGGCACCACACGGCAGGGCGATCACTCCGTTGCCGCCAGCTGGCGAACCATCCGCCCACCACGCGTCGAGCGCGTCGCGTTGGTAGTCGCGCAGCTCGGCAGTGAGCAGGAGGGAATCAATCGCCGTGCCCGCTTCGAAGCCGGCTTCGTCGGCGACCGGCCATCCGGCGACGAGCAGACCCTGCTTGAGCGTGCCGCGGTCGGCGTCGCGCACGGAGATGCGGTGGCGGTCGAGTCGGGTGGCCAGGAACTCGGCGACCGACTCGGTCGCGATCATCTGATCGAGGAGCAGATCGTCGTCCGAGGCCAGCACCAGCCCGTCGGCGTCACGGGTCAGCCAGAGCCGCCCGTACCGACCCATCAGATCGGTCACCGTGTCGGCGACCACGTCGGCCACCGGATACTTGGCGAACCCGATCAGCGTGTCGAGCACCTCCTCGACGGACAGGCCGGCAACTGCTGCGTTCCACAACGACAGCGGCGTGATGCGATAGGTGTGGACATGTTCGGGCGCCTTCTCGAGTTCGGCGAACCGAGCCAACTGGGCCCGAGCCGTCTGCGAGCCAGGCGCCGCAACCTCCAACATCACCGTGAGGTCACCTTGGACGATCAGCGGTGTTCCGAGTTCGTCGCTCACAACGGAGGACTCGACCGGCATGCTCACGTGGCCTGCTTCGAACGCTTGGAACCGAGCTGCCGCATCGCCAGACCGGGCGTCACTGCCAGGGGGCCGGTGACCTGAAGGCGCTTGGCCACATCGGTGCGGGCGCGAGCCTCCTTCTCGATCAGGTCGGCGTGACGTTGGACGAACGAACTCGACGACCCTGTTGCGGTGCGCATGGCGGCAGCGCGCGCGAGTGCTTCGGCGGCCTCTGATTCGCTCGATCGACGCGGCCGATCCGCTGCGTCGACGACCACGTGCGGCGCGAGCCCCTTCTTCTCCAGCGCCGCTGTCACCTTGTTGGCAGCGATCTCGGACACCGCAACCGTGTCGGACACGGCGGTCAGCTTCGCCGACCTCACCGAGCAGGCCACCTTGAGATCGGCAGGATCGGTGACGATCACCACGGTCGTCGCAGCGACCACACGAACGCGCCCTGCCCGTCCCGCGGCGTCGGTGACCAACCGTTCGACCGTGTCGGTCAACGGCACCGACGACAGATCGGCGAGGAACTCGACGATGTCGGTGGCGGTGTCGCCGGCCTGCACCGCTCTGGTGATGCGCTCGGGCGACAATCGATACACGATCGCAGCCGAATCACTCTCGACCTCGGCGATCGTGCCCAGCCGCAACGTGAGGTCGTGGCGGAGGTCGGGCGGGGCGACGACGGTGAGGTCGGCCTGCACGATCGCCGAGGTCGCACCCGCCCCGATGACGTCGCCGATCGACCCCGGATCGTCGAGCGCAGCACGACCCAACCGGGTGAGCCCGATCGGCCCGGTCGCCGTGACGACTCCGAGCGCTCGGAGATCGACGATGCACTCCCCAATTGCGTCCGGATGACCGATCGGCCCATGCCGATGCGCCACCCATTTCGCCAGTTCGTCCGCATCGGCGAAGCCCATCGCTTGGTCGAGCGCGCCGAGCTCCCAGATCATCAGGTGGCGATTCTCGAGCAGTTGCTCGCCGACGTCGGTCGATGGGCGGCACCAATCGGCGAACAGCAGGAGCCATCGATCGATCGGCGCAGTCTGCTGCCAGGCGGTCAACAGCGTGGGGTCGGCCATCCACGATCGCTCGACGCGGCGATTCCGGCCACGACCCGACGCGGCAACGACGTTGGGGAGCAGGAGACCGATGCCGATCACCAGGCGCCCGACGAGGTCGACCGTGGCCTCATCGGAGCCGATCGACTTGGCCGTTGCCCGCACCTGAGTCTTGGCGACGCGAGCGTCGCCGTTCTTCAGCACCGCCGGCGGATTGGCCTCCCACACCCCCAGGGCGTGATCGAGCGTCGCGATGATCGACGGCATCCTCACTGACTGGTCGGCAACCGGCGCCACCTCCGGTTGTCGAGCGGTCGGCCAGTCGGTGATGAACGGACGATCGAGCAGCGGCCACGCCTCACTCCAGATCCAGATCTCGAAGCCCCATTCGGTGAGGCCAACGATGCCGAGAGATGCGAGCTCGCGCAGCGCAACCAGCGGACCATGCTCCATCAGGTGCGCTGGCATGTTGCGGTTGTAGGGGCTGGGGGCGGCATATCGCAGGAGGTACGCCTCGACGCCGATGACCTCGGAATCGAGTGCGCCGACGCCAGCGATTCGGGCGATGCGATTCATGAGTTCGATTGCTGACTGCGACAGTGACGAGCGCACGCGCTCGGCCTGGTGCGAGTCCGCGAAGACCGCGGCAATCGCATCGATGCGCGCCTGCTTGCGCGCCGGGATGGCCTTCCCCACGCCGAGGTTGCGACAGATCACCGCCAGCACGTCGCTGTTGATCGTGTTGGGATCTGCGAGTGAGGGGACGCGAAGCGACGCGACGATCTGCTTTCCGAGCACCAACGCGCCGTGAGCGCCCTGCTCGACCAGACCCGCGGCGACGAGGCGTTCGAGCGCCTCACTCAGATCGATGACGTCGGCATCACGGGTCTGGAACGCGAACTGATCGGGCGTCGCTCGGCCGCCGAGAGCGGCGATCACCGTGACGATCCGGCGGCCGGTGTGTCCAGCCGAGTCGAGCGCGTTCCACATGCCGGTCGTGGAGTCCCGCAGGGCTCGCAGCGTCGGGGCTGGATTGTTCGTGTCGCCACGTGGACCGGAGTGGAACGCTCGGATCGCGTTCAGCGGGACGGCGAGTGCGTAGTCGGTGAGCGAGGCTGCCACGGCGACCATTCTGGCGTCAGCGATGCGGTCTGGCCCACCTCCGTGCCAGCATGGAGTCCGTGACGTCCGACATGTCCGAGGTCCAACTCCAACGCGTTCGCCGCGAGCCGCCCCGGTTCCGACGTATCCGGGTTCGGTCGAAGCATCACCTCAGTGAGCGCATGTTGCGCATCGTGCTCGGCGGGGACGAGCTCGCTGGATTCTCGATCGAGGCGCCGGCGTCGAGCGTTCGCGTCCTGCTGCCGCCGGTCGGCGCCAGCGAGATCGAGATGCCGACCTGGACCGGCAACCAGTTCGAACTCGCGACCGGCGAGCGCGCACCGATTCGGACCTTCACCCCTCGCTCGTTCGACGCCGACCAGCGCGAACTCACCCTCGATGTCGTCCTTCACGACCACGGGGCCGCTACCGACTGGGCTCGGCGAGCCGAGGTGGGCGACGAGGTCGCCGTCTCCGGACCGGGCCGCAGCGAGATACTCGATCCAGAAGCTCGCTCGTTTCTCCTCGCCGGTGACGAATCGGCGGTCCCCGCAATCGGCCAACTCCTCGAATCGATCGCCGCCGACTGCACCGTCGAGGTCCACATCGAGATCACCGACCCCGGTGCCCGCTTCGAGCTACCCGACCATCCGCGGGCCACGACCACCTGGCATGACGCCGTGACCGGAGCAGCGCCTGGCGACTCCTTCGTCAGTGCGGTCGAGAGCGTCGATCGTTTGCCGGATGCTGTGTGGGTCGCCGGTGAGGCCGCAGCGGTGCAGCGACTTCGCACTCACCTGTTCGACGAGCGCGGCCTCACTCGCAAGCGTGTCACTGCACGCGGCTACTGGAAGCTGGGCCGCTCCGCGACGGGTTCGGGTGCGTGAGCGGGGCAGATGCCGGCCGCCGGTCAGCTGTCGATCTCGTGATCGAGTGCGTTGTGCACCGAGATGTTGTCCTCGCCGCGTAGACCGAGCCGCTTACGCAGAGAAGCCAGCTGATCGAGATCGTTGCCCTCGATCGACAGGGTGTGCAGCACCTCGTCGGTCTCATGGATCCGGATGTCGGTCGCCTCGGCTCGGAGATCGCCGATCCGGTAACGGCGACGCTCTTTGGTGACGAACACGGCGCGCACGCCCGAATCGGCATCGAGCGCTGCGATCTCCTCGAAGAGGTCGTACTCCTCGCCTCGCTGTGGTCGGTCGAGCCCGAGCTGTTCGAAGATCGTGTCGAACGGCGACGGCGCCGAGTCGGCGGTGCGGTGACGATCGCGCGTCCACTGCTCGAACCCCTTGCGCTCCGCCACCAACTGCTTGATCTTCAGCGTGTTGTCTCGGATCTTGGCGTTCCAGGATGGATCATCGACGAGCAAATAGCAGTCGTTGACCTTCTCGGTGGCCTGCTCGGTGGCGAGCTTGGCGAGCAACTTGCGAGCCGATCGATGGGTACCCCAGACACGAAGCTCGTAGCGGGCGCCGATGGGTTCGGGAGTGAGCTGCTTCTTGGCCATGATGTCGCGACGAGCGTCGTGCGCTCGTGAGGAGTTCAAACATAGTGCTCACACGACGGCCCGAGCGGGCATGCGTTCGGGCAGAACGAAGCCGTCACGACGAGTGCGGTGTTGGTCCCGAACTGCTCGGCGTGGAGCCGTCCAGCCGGGCATGGAGCCGTGACCGCAGCTCATCGGGCGGCAGTTCCGCCCAGACGCGACGTCGGCGCTGACGGTGCACGACGACACCTGTTGCGCCGAGCACCGCGACGACGCCGGCGACACCGAGGAGCTTGGCCCACCTCATGATCACGTACGTTATGACCTCGATGGTCGCCTCCGTGACGTTCCAGGCCGCGATCGACGCTGCGGCGACCGGCGACGTGTGGCTCTTCCGTGGGCGCTCGGTTGCGGACCGGACAATCCGGCTGTTCACCAACAGCCCGGTCAACCATGTCGGCATGGTGCTCGCGATCGACGACCTGCCCCCGCTGATCTGGCACGCCGAGTTGGGCGCCAGCATGCCCAACGTGTGGACAGCAGCGCGCGATCGCGGTGCCCAGCTCCACCGCCTCGACCGCGCCGTCAGCGTGTGGACCAATCGCTACGGCCAGCAGCCTTGGTTCCGCCAGATCGACATCGACGTCACCGCCGACATGGAGAACCGGGCGTTGTCCGTCGTGGCCGAATACAGCGGACGCAGCTTTCCGAGCACGAGGACACTGGCACGCCACTGGCTCTCGGGGCGTCTGCGTCGTCAGGTCTCGCTCACCGATGTGTACTGCGCTGAGCTCGTGGCTGTGACGTACGAACACATGGGACTACTCGGTTCGGACCGACCACCGAACTGGTACGACCCCGGCACCTTCTGGAGCGGCGATCGCCTAGAGCTCGTGGGCGCCGCGTTGGGCCCCGAACTCCATGTCACCGATGTTCCACCCGTCGACGAGCGTTGGCGCGACGGCTGATTTCGGGAATCCATCGGGCCGAGCCTCAGTACGAGCGTGGCAAGTCGAGCACCCCGCGGGAGGAACGTCTCCTTCAGCTGGTCGCTGCCGAACTTCTCCCTGGGGTTCAGCCCGAACATCGTGAGGTGCCGAACGCTCAGGGGAACTCGTGACCCTGGGCGCGCTCGGCCCGATACGCGTCGTCGAAGTCGGCGCACACCCGGTCGTCGGCGTCGGCAATCGTGAGGTGATCGTCGTCGATGCTGAAGTCCATGCTGCTCAGTCTTGCTGTCAGTCGCGAGCGAGCCGCTTCGGCAGCGGCTTGACGTTGTACCCACTCGGCAACTCCTCCGACGAGTCGATGACGCTGTACCGGGTGAGCCGCCGTGCGTGCTCGGACAGGTTGCAGTGGTCGGCGTAGGTGATGCCGGGAATCATCGGCTCGCGGAACCATGGCGCGTAGAACTCCAGGTTCGGGATCGCACGCAGATCGTCGGACAGATTGGGCGTGCCGCCGTGCCACGCCCGCACGTCGCGGATCTGGACCGAGCCGGCGGTGGCCGGGCAGACGGTGCTCAGCCGCATCCATTCAGGCTCGTCGGCGAGGGTGGGGATCGGCGCGCGCGAGTGCTGGCTGCCCAGGATCTGTCGAGTGGGGCCGTTCAGAGCGGTTTGGTCGTCGGGGAGGAAGTTGACGGCCACGTACGGGCAGGGCAGGTCCCGAACCGTCAGTGATCCCCGGGGGTCGTAGAACGAGCTGAACGGCGTCTGATCGGAGCTGATCCAATCGCCGATGTCGGAGTGCAGCGGCTGGTATTCGGTGGCTCCTGGGAGACAGAAATCGCCGCTCGCCGCTCGGAGCAGGTAGTCCGACGACTCGAAGATGGCGCTGACGATCGGGGTGACCGTCGGGAGGTCGACGAGCATCTGCCACTCGGGCCGGTGGAGCATGCTGCGGGTCACGCTGGAACCACCGAACGAGTACCGATGAGATCCGCGGTTGCCATTGCGTTCGGCGTCGAGCGCCACGATGTCGCTGGCGACCGAGCGGACGCCTGCGCGCAGGAATGCCACCTGTTCCGCATCGAGCGCGTGACGCACGACGACGAAGCCGTCGCGTCGGAAGATCCGAACCGCCCGGTCGATCTCGGTGGGGTCGCAGGTCTCGAGCCCGATGATGCCGTTGCGCGTCGAGAGGTACTGGCGGCAATCGACGAGATCATGCGCAGCGCGGTCGCGATCCTGCCAACCGAGTTCGCCGAAGTCGATCGCTGTCGATGTCATGCCCGATGTTCACCCGCCGTCGCGGCTGCGGTCGAAGCGGACGACGGGCGGTGCCATCACCATGTGTCTGCCTCGTCGTGCCGAGGCACAGCTCGCTCACCTGCAGCGCGGTTCGCGGTGCACGTCGGCCTCGTCCGACGCTTCCCGCGATCAGTCGCACGACTACGGTGAACCCCACGACAGACGAAGGGGAAGTGCGATGGCGTACGGCGCAGAGCACCTGGAAATGCCGCCGGTGGAGAACTGGCTGACCGATTGGGACTGGCTCGACGACCAGTGGGGCGAGAATGCCATCGACATCTGGAACTCAGTGCGCGAACAGTGCCCGGTCGCCACCACCGAACGCTACGGACGCGCGTTCATGCCCGTCACGATGGAGGCCGTCGCGGCGGTCGCCAACGACACCGAGAACTTCTCCTCGATCTGGGTCAATGTCGGTCGCCCCGACGCACCCCGCCGGCCCGCACCACCGATCACCTCCGACCCACCCGAGCACCACGGCCACCGACGTCTGCTGCTGCCGGCGTTCAGCCCGAAGAACGTCGCGCCGCTCGAGGAAGACCTCCGCCTCTTCTGCCGGAAGTTGATCGCCGACCTCGACGACGCCGGCAGCGCTGACGCCGCAGCGCAGTACTCCCAGCACATCCCGGTGCACGGCATCTGCAAGCTCACCGGCCTCCCCGAAGAAGATGCTGATCTCTTCCGCGACTGGATCCACCGCAACTTCCAGTTGGGACCGCGGGACAACGCGGTGCGCGTCGCCGTCGCCACCGAGATGAAGGAGTACGTCGACGTCCTGCTCAACGACCGTCTCACCAACCCGAACGACGACATGTTGACCATGGTCGCCAACGCCGAGATCGACGGCGAACCAGTCGACTGGGACCTCAAGGTCGGCTACATCAACCTCTTGATCATCGCCGGCATCGACACCACATGGAGCGCGATCGGCTCCGGACTGTGGCACTTCGGTCAGCACCACGACCAGGTCGAACGCCTCGTCGCTGCCGACAACGACGATCTGCTGTGGAACACCGCCACCGAAGAGGTCCTGCGGTTCTACGCCCCGGTCACGATGGCACGCAAGGTGGTCGGCGAGACCGAGATCGGCGGTTGCCCCGTACATCCGGGCGATCAGATGCTGCTGACGTTTCCCGCCGCCAACCATGATCCCGCTGCGTTCGAGAATCCTGAGGTGTTCGACATGGACCGACTGAACAACCGGCACGTCGCGTTCGGCCTCGGTATCCATCGGTGCGTCGGCTCGAACCTCGCCCGCCTCGAATGCACCGTGGCATTCCAGGAGTGGCTCCGGGCGTTTCCCGACTACCGCCTCGATGCGAGCCGGCGGACGACCTGGGCGAACGGCCAAATTCGCGGGCCCCGCAATCTCCCGGTGCTACTCGGCCGGTGACGACGACGACATTGCAGTCGTCCCGGTGACGTCTGACGACCCCGACAGGCCGCTCGGCCGCGACGCGGTGATGTCTGCGCTGGTCGATGCAACGACGGCGCTGATCATCGAGCATGGCGTGTCGATGTCGGTACGCGAGGTCGCCCAACGTGCCGGCGTCAGCTACGGGCTGGTCCACACGTACTTCGGCAGCAAGGACGCCCTCCTGGAGGCCACGTTCCGGGCGATCAACGATCGTGCTGGTGCCGAACTCGACGAGGCCGGATTCCCCCCACCCGCTCTGGCGTTCCGCCGCAACGGTGAACTCGCTCGAGCGACCGCTCGAGTGTCGCTCGACATCGCCGGCGATCCGTTCCCCACCCACCCGGAGCTCCCCTCGTGGCGCCGGGGACTGGCGTCCACGACCCCGGAGGCGAGCGACGACGAACTCGACGGGCGAGTGCTGATCGCAACGACATTCGTGCTCGGCTGGTCTCTGTTCGCCGAGCACTTCGGTCGCATTCTCGACGTCGATCCGGAACAACTCGACGCGATCGAACAGCGCGTCACCGGACTGCTCGCCGAGATCGGCGGGATTCCACAGCCCGACACCTCGACCTGCCCGCCGCAGACAGATGCCCAGGAATCTTCGGTAGAGGCCGCCGCCGACAAATTCGCCGCGCCAGTGGTTTGGAAATGGTAGTCAGCGCGAAAACTCGAGGGGTCATGTTCGTACTCAACCGTGCCGGCCGGTGGTTCGCCAGCCTCCTCGAAACGTTCGACGACGCCTTGGTCGCGCTCGACGACGACGCCCCAGCCCACGGCTACTGAGCCCCAGTCATCCGTCCCGAAACGATTCAGCGAGCTGGGATGACGCGCGGGATTGCGGCGATCGACGCCCCTGCGACTGCGACGGCAACGGCCGAATACCCCCACGCTGCGTCCCAGAACACTTCGAGCAGGAAGTAACTGCGCAGGAACGGCACGAGGAACACCACGACATAGCCCAAGCCCATCGCAGCGACGAGGCCCACTTTCCAGGCCCGTAGAGGACGGCTCGCCACGGCGAGCACGACCAAGCCGATCGCCAGGAGGGTCACCGTTGCCAGCGTGCGGGCCTCGTCGAGTTCGAGGTCGGCGACGTGGAGCGCTGCCTCGTACGCTGCCAGCGTCGCAACACCAGCGATCACACCAGCGGGGATCGAGAAGCGCAGGACCCGCCGTAGGAACCCCGGCCGGATCAGGTCGACCTCGGGCGCGAGCGCGAGAAAGAAGCCGGGCACACCGATGCTGAACGTGCCGATCAGCGTGAGCTGACGCGGGAGGAACGGGAACGGACTGTTCAACAATCCGACGGCGAAGGTGAGCAACACGGCGTATGCGGCCTTGGTGACGAACAAATTCGAGACGCGCTCGACGTTGTTGATCACCTTGCGGCCTTCGTTGACCACGGTCGGCAGGCTCGAGAACGCGTTGTCCGTGAGCACCAGGTCGGCGACAGCCTTCGTGGCTTCGCTGCCCGAACCCATGGAGATGCCCAGGTCGGCGTCCTTGAGGGCGAGCACGTCGTTCACCCCGTCGCCGGTCATCGCGACGACGTGGCCGCGTGACTGCAACGCCCGCACCATTGCCTGCTTCTGCTGCGGCTTGACCCGGCCGAACACGGTGGCACCGTCCAGCGCCCGGGCGAGTTCGTCGATGTCGGTCGGCAGGTCTCGGGCGTCGATCGGTGTGCCCACGACCGTGAGGCCGGCGCGAGCGGCGATCGCGGCGACCGTGTCCTGGTTGTCGCCCGAGATCACCTTGAGTGTCACCTCCTGCTCGGCGAAGTAGGCCAGGATCTCCGCAGCGTCAGGGCGGATCTCGTCTTCGAGTTCGACGATCGCGAGCGTTCGTGTTCCAGCGGGGAGATCGTCGCTGTCGGGGCCGTCCTCACAGGTCACCAACGCCAAGAGCCGTTTGCCGCCAGCGCTCAACCGACCGACGAGTTCTCGAGCCGGGTCGTCATCGGCCAGCAGGAAGTCGGGGGCACCGAGGTAGAACCAGTCGTGGTCGACGAACGACGCTGCCGACCACTTGCGTTCGCTGTCGAAAGGCTCGACCTCGTCGACCGTCCACGACGACGCTGTCCCGACTGCCGCAGCGATCGCTGCCATCGAGGCATTCGGGTCGCGGTCGGAGGAGGCGAGGGCGACGAGGCCATCGCGGACCTCGTCGTCGGTACGCCCCGCCGCGGTATGAGCCGACGCGAAGGAGATCTCGCCGGTGGTGATCGTGCCGGTCTTGTCGAGGCACAACACATCGACTCGCGCCAGCACTTCGACTGTCGAGAGTTGCTTGGCCAGCGCATTGCGTCGGGCGATCGCCACGATGCCAGCCATGAATGACAAGCTGGTGAGCAGCACCAGTCCGTCGGGCACCATCGCCACCGCGGCGGCGACAGTTCCGAGGAGCGCATCCTGCCAGCGGTCTTCGGCGTCGAGCAGATTGACGAACAGGAAGATCGAGGCAATCGGGATGATCACGGTGAGCCAACGCAGGATCGTGTCGATGCCACGCCGCAACTGCGACTTCACTGCGGCGAACTGCTTCGCCTCCGTGGCGAGGGCGCTGGCGTAGCTGTCCGCGCCGACCTTGGCAGCACGGATGCGGCCGTTGCCGGTGACGACGAAGCTGCCGGACAGCACCTCGTCGCCGACTTCTTTGGGCACCGGAAGTGACTCGCCGGTGAGCATCGACTCGTCGAGTCGCAGCCCCGTGGAATCCAGCACCTCGCCGTCGACGGCGACCTGGCCACCGAGTCGCAGTTCGACCACGTCGTCGAGCACGATCTCGTCGGAAGCGATCTCGACCGACGCGCCGTCGCGGATCACGGTCGCTCGTGGTTCGGTGACCACTTCGAGCCGCTTCAGTTCGCGGCGGGCGCGAACTTCCTGCACGACGCCGATGACGGAGTTCGAGATGACCACACCGACGAAGAGCCCGTCCCGCGGGTTGCCCGACACCAGCACCAGCACGAACAACGTGAGCATGATCGCGTTGACGACCGTGAACACGTTCGCTGCGACGATTTGGCCGAACGAGCGCCCGGGTGGGTCGGGTGTGACGTTCACCTGTCCGGCAGCGATGCGGTCGGCGACCTCGGCATCGGTCAGACCGAGCGTCTCTGCGGTATCGACTCGCTGCTGGTCCATCTCGCAGCGCAGCGTAATGAAACGGAGGGGTCAGACCCCTCCGTTTCATTTCGCTGCTTCACTGGACATGTGGAGATGCGCAGTTCCGACGTCGACGCGCTGATCGCGTACATACGAGCGTCGGTGATCGGGCGCGACGACGTGATCGACGGACCGTACGGGTCGCGGCCGATCATCTATGCCGACTACACCGCGTCGGGGCGATCACTCACGTTCATCGAGGACTACATCCGCACCGTCGTGCTCCCGTTGTACGCCAACACCCACACCGAGTCGTCGGGAACCGGCCTTCAGACGACGCGGTTGCGAGAGGAGGCGCGCGACATCATCGGACGCTGCGTCGGGGCCAACCGACGCGAGCACGCCGTGGTGTTCTGCGGCAGCGGAGCCACACATGCGATCGCCAAGTTGCTCGGCGTGCTCGGCCTGAAGATCCCGTCGGCCCTCGACGACCGCTACCACTTCGCGGATTCGATACCGACCGACGAGCGACCCGTGGTGTTCATCGGGCCGTTCGAGCACCATTCCAACGAGTTGCCATGGCGCGAGTCGATTGCTGACGTCGTGATCATCCACGAGGATGCCGACGGTCATGTGAGCCTCGACCACCTCGAACGCGAGTTGATCCGCCATGCCAACAGGTCGACGCTGATCGGGTCGTTCTCGGCTGCGTCGAACGTCACTGGCATCATCACCGACACCGACGCCGTCTCGACGTTGCTCCACGAACACGGGGCGTTGTCGTTGTGGGACTACGCCGCAGCGGCGCCGTACGTGCCGATCGACATGGGATCGAGCGATGCCGGCAACGGCACTGCCAACCTGGCGTACAAGGATGCGGTGTTCATCTCTCCTCACAAGCTGATCGGCGGACCCGGGACTCCCGGGGTACTGGTGGCGCGTCGCGAGCTCTTCACGAACCGTGTGCCGGATGTGCCCGGTGGAGGCACCGTTCGGTATGTCAGCACGGCCGAGCACGACTATCACCCCGAGATCGAACATCGGGAGGAAGCGGGGACCCCGGCGATCGTCGAATCGATCCGGGCGGGACTCGTGTTCCAACTGAAGGAGGCGGTCGGCCCCGAGGTGATCGAGGCCAAGGAGTCCGACTTCGTGCATCGTGCACTCGCCCGTTGGGGACAGCACCCGAACATCAACGTGCTCGGAAGCCACGAGGCCGACCGGTTGTCGATCGTGTCGTTCGTGATCAGCCACGGCGAGCAGTTCTTGCACCACAACTACGTCGTTGCACTCCTCAACGACGTGTTCGGCATCCAGTCGCGCGGTGGCTGCTCGTGCGCCGGGCCGTATGGGCACCGGCTGCTCGGCATCGACCTCGATCGATCCCACGAGTTCCAACGCGAGATCAACCGCGGCTGCGAGGGCATCAAGCCCGGCTGGGTGCGGGTGAACTTCAACTACTTCATCGACGACGAGACCTTCGACTACATCGTCGATGCTGTCGCCATGATCGCGTCGCACGGCTCGTCGTTGCTCGGCGAATACGACTTCGAGCCCGACAGCGGGCTGTGGCATCACCAGCGTGGCACGCGGGGCCCGTCGATGAGCCTCGACGAGATCACGTATGAAAACGGCCGGATGCAGTTCGAGAACCGGCGACGCAGTGAGCCGGTCGACCTCGCCCGACACCTCGAGTCGGCCCACGAGTTGTTCCACGCCGCAGGCAACGACCTCGCCCCGCGTGCTTCGGCACCGCAGACCAACGCCGACTTCGAGACCCTCCGTTGGTTCCCGTATGCGTCAGACGCGGGTCGCTGACCGCCGAACGACACCGAATCGTCACGAAACCGTCATATAGGGCTAGGCTCGTCGTCCATGTCGGGAATCGGACGGACGAAGGGTGCCGGGGTGCGCCGGAGCGTTGCGCTGGTCGCGCTGATCGCTGCCGTCGCCGTCGGATCCTCGGCACTCCCGCTCGCCGTCGCACGAGCACAGGATCCAGCCGCCGTCCGCGCCGCCCAGGAGATCCAGGCCGCTCGCGATCGCGCCGATGCCGCTTCGCAAGCAATGTTCGACGCCGAGTCTCGTCTCGACACCCTCGAGCTCGAGATCGCCGCCGCCGAGGACGACCTCGCCGCGGTCGAGGCCCAAGCCGGCTCGATGCGTTCGAGCCTCCAGCAGGACGCCCAGCGCAGCTTCGTCAACTCCGGCACCTCGATCCCGCTGCTGATCGATCTCGACCAGGCCAACGCCGGCATCACCGCCGACCGTCAGGCATCGGTCGCACGTGGTGCAGCATCGGTGGAGCTCGACGATTTCGACGCCGTGATGAAGGACGTCCGAGCCCAGCGCGCCGAGCTCGAACGCCAGCAGGCCAACACGACGCAGGCTCGTGCGCAGTTCCAGGATCTCAAGGCGACCGCAGAAGCCGAGATCGTGAAGCTCGCCGAGATCGAGGAGCAGCGACTCGACGACGTGGCGGTGCAACGCGAACTCGAACGCCAGCGCCAGGCCAAGCTCGCCCAGGAAGCAGCAGCCGCACAGCAACTCCAGGCGTCGAACGCAGCGGCATCAGCAGCGAACGCCGCTGCATCATCGGTGAACGCAGCGGCGTCATCGGGCAACTCGTCGGCCGCACCAGCACCGGCACCGAGCGGTTCGCAGAGCGCCTCCCCGAACTCCTCCCAAGGGGCCGCATCGCCGGCACCCGCACCCGCACCTGCACCGGCACCGGTTCCTGCGAGCCCGCCACCGTCGAACGCGGGCAGTGGCATCGTGTGTCCGGTCGCTGGGCCACACGCCTTCGCCGACACGTGGGGCGCGGCTCGTTCCGGTGGTCGCAGCCACGAGGGCGTCGACATGATGGCGCCGGGCGGCACACCACTGGTGGCGGTCGAGTCCGGCTCTGCTCAGTTCAAGACCACCCGTTTGGGCGGCAACTCGGTGTGGATCAACGGCAACAGCGGCACCCGATACTTCTACGCCCACCTCAGCGCGTGGGAGGGATCGAGCCGCAACGTGTCACCGGGCGAGGTCATCGGCTACGTCGGCGCCACGGGCAACACCACCGCGAACCACCTCCACTTCGAGGTGCATCCCGGCGGTGGCCGCGCCGTCAACCCGTACCCCTACGTACGCGCCGTCTGCTGACTCCCGACTCGGGGACACCACGCTTGCGTGAGAGATTCGGTGAACCGGGTCACCTGTTGGACCGGGTCACCCGGAATCCAATACAAACGTGGGTTACTCGAGGCGGTGGCGGGCGAGTGGGACGTCGCCGGTGCCGATGAAGCGACTGGTGAAGGTCGCGATGTTGCCGATGTAGTTGGCCCGCTCGTACGCAGCCGGATCGGCAGCGGCATGACTGGCGACAGCACCACGCATCTGGCTCACCGAGGTGTACTCGTGCTCGACCATCCAGTCGCACAGCTGCGCCTCGATGGTTCCGAGGTGCGCCGGACCGTGGTGCAGCAACGACGACGTCGACATCACCACGTCCGCACCGGCGAGGATCAGCTTGGCGGCGTCGAAGCCGGAGTGCACGCCGGTCGAGCCGGCGATCGACATCCTGAGGTGCTCACGCAGGATGCCCGTCCATCGCAGCGGAAGGCGGAGCTCCTCCGGTGTGCTGAGCGCGATGCGCGGCTCCAACTCGAGCGTCTCCAGGTCGAGGTCGGGCGCGTAGAACCGGTTGAACATGACCACGCCAGCAGCTCCAGCGTGTTGCAGTCCGACGACGAACGACGACACCGACGAGTAGTACGGCGAGATCTTCACGGAGACCGGCACACCGACCTCCTCCGCCACGAGCGCAACGAGTTCGAGGTGCTCGGCCTCCACCGCGGCCCCGCCGATGTCCGGGTCAGCGGCGACGGTGTACAGGTTCAGCTCCAAGGCGTCGGCACCAGCGCCCTCGAGTAGGCGGGCGTACTTCACCCAGCCGCCGATGTTGGCGCCGTTCAGGCTGGCGATCACCGGGATGTCGATCGCAATCTTGGCGTTCTCGATCAGCTCCAGATAGGAGTCGATTGCCGAGCCATAGTCATCGACCTCGGGGAAGAACGATGTGGCCTCGTTGAAGCTCTCGCCGTGCACGGTGTACAACCGATCGATCTCGGCGGTCTCGTGCTCGATCTGTTCTTCGAAGATCGACGGGAGCACGACTGCACCGGCTCCGGCGAGTTCGAGTTCGACCAGCCGGTCGAGTTGTCCGGTGAACGGCCCGGCGGATGCCACGAGTGGCGATCGCAGCGGCAGCCCGAGATAGGTGGTGTGTAGATCAGGCATCGTCGGAACCTCCGTCGTCGAACCCGTCGCCGGTCTGGTCGTCGAGCGCTTCTTCGTCGAGGACGGGCCGGTGCGGCTGGTGCAAGGCGCGCTCCACGCCGGCGAGCTGCTCGTAGTAGTGCCAGCGCTCGTCGATGTCCTGTTGGGCGAGGTCGAGCAACATCGCTGATCGGTCTGGATCGGATCTCGCCAGCATCGAGAACCGGGCCTCCTTCAGTGCGAAGTCCTTCAGCGGGATGCTCGGGGCAGCCGAGTCGAGCTGGAACGGGTGCTCGTGTTGCTCGGTGGTCGGCTTGTAGCGGTACAGCGGCCAGTAGCCGGACTTCACCGCGTCCTTCTGATGCGACATCGAGGTCTCCATGTCGATTCCATGGGCGATACAGGTCGAGTAGGCAATGATCAGCGATGGGCCATCCCAGGCGTCGGCCTCGGCCAACGCCTTCACGGTCTGGATGTCGCTCCCGCCGATCGCGATCTGTGCGACGTACACGTTGCCGTAGCGGCGGGCGATCGCGCCGAGGTCTTTCTTGCCGGTCGGCTTGCCAGCCATCGCGAACTTGGCGACGGCACCGAGCGGCGTGGCCTTCGAGGCCTGGCCACCGGTGTTGGAGTACACCTCTGTGTCGAGCACGAGCAGGTTGACGTTGCGTCCGCTGCCGAGCACGTGATCGACGCCACCGAACCCGATGTCGTAGGCCCAACCGTCACCGCCGACGATCCAGGTGCTCGTGCGCACGAGTTCGTCGGCGATCACACTCAGACGCTGCGCCCGGTCGGCGACGCCCGGATCGTTCGAGCCGACGAGTTCGGCGAGGCGCTCACGCAGCACCGCAACACGCGTGCGCTGTTCGACCACGCCCGACTCGGTCGGTGTCGGGTCGGCGAGCAGCGCGGTGGCGAGGTCGATGCCGACGTGGTCGGCCAACTCCTCCACCAGGCGACGGGCGTCGCGCTGGTGATGCTCGATGCCGAGTCGCATGCCGTAGCCGAACTCGGCGTTGTCCTCGAACAGTGAATTCGACCACGCCGGACCCAGGCCGTTGCCGTCTTTCGCCCACGGGGTGGTCGGCAGGTTGCCGCCGTAGATCGATGAGCAACCGGTGGCATTGGCGACGACGAGCCGGTCGCCGAACAGCTGAGTGAGCAGCTTGAGGTACGGCGTCTCGCCGCAACCAGAGCAGGCACCGGAGAACTCGAACAGCGGTTGCAGCAGCTGGGAGTTCTTCACCGAGTCGTGCGTGATCGACGCCCGATCGAGTTCGGGGATCGAGGTGAAGAAATCCCACCGCTCGCGCTCGGCGACCCGATGCTGGGGCGCGGGTCGCATGTTGATCGCCTTGCGCTTCACCTGGGTCTTGTCCTTGGCCGGGCACACGTCGACGCAGATGCCGCAGCCGGTGCAATCGTCGGGAGCGACCTGGATCGTGAGCTGGTGGCCGTCGAGTTCACGGGAGCGGAACTTCTTGGTGAGGAACCCCTCGGGAGCGTCGTCGAGTGCATCGGGTTCGTAGGCCTTCATGCGGATCGTGGCGTGCGGGCAGACCACGGCGCACTTGCCACAGTCGATGCACAGCTCGGGTTCCCAGATCGGGATCTCGATCGCGAGCTTGCGCTTCTCGTACTGGGTGGTGCCAGTCGGATATGTCCCGTCGATCGGCATCGCTGACACCGGTAGCAGGTCGCCCTTGTTGGCGATCATGGTCATCGTGACTCGATCGACGAAGTCGGTCGTCGCATTCTCGCGGGCCGAGTCGAGGATCTCGAGCGTCTCGTCGAGCTCCACGCTCGGTGGCATCATCTCGGGCACCGTCACCTCAGCCAGTTCGACGAGCGCTTGGTCGACGGCGGCGTCGTTGCGCTCCACGATCAGGCGTCCGCGTCGCCCGTAGGCCGACTCGATCGAGGCCTTGATCGCGCCGATCGCCCGGTCGAGTTCCATCACATCGGTCAGCGCAAAGAAGCACGGCTGCATGATCGTGTTGATCCGGCCCGGCATTTTCAGCTCGCGAGCGATGCGGGTGGCGTCGATCGTGAAAACCCGCAGTTCGCGCTCGTGGATGCGGCGCTGGATCACCGACGGCAGGTGCTCCCACAACTCGCCGGCCGGGTATGGCGCGTTGAGTAGGAACGTGCCGCCATGGCGGATGTCGTCGAGCACGTCGAAACGATCGAGCAGGCCGAACTGATGACAGGCGACCAGGTCGGCCTCCTGCACCAAATAGGTCGAGCGGATCGGCTCGGGCCCGAAACGCAGGTGTGACACGGTCATCGAGCCGGACTTCTTCGAGTCGTACACGAAGTAGCCCTGCGCGTAGAGGTCGGGTTCGTGACCGATGATCTTCACCGACGCCTTGTTCGCGCCGACGGTGCCGTCGCTGCCGAGCGCGTAGAACACCGCCGAGCGCCCGGGCTGATCGACCAGGTACGTGTCGTCGACATCGAGGCTCAAGTGGGTGACGTCGTCGACGATTCCGACGGTGAAGCGGCGCTTCGGCACACCGAGGGTGAGTTCGTCGAACACCGCCTTCGCCATCGCCGGCGTGAACTCCTTCGAGCCGAGCCCGTACCGACCACCGATGGTGCGCACACCCGAGCGATCGGATTCGGCAACTGCGGTGATGACGTCCTGGAACAGCGGCTCGCCGACCGATCCGGGCTCCTTGCACCGGTCGAGCACGGCGATCGAGCGCACAGTGTCCGGCAGCGCGTCGAGTAGGGCATCGATCGGGAAGGGGCGGAACAGGCGGATCGTGGCGAGGCCCACCTTCTCGCCGTCGGCCACGAGCCTGGCGACCGTCTCACCGACGGCACCAGCACCCGAGCCCATCATCACGATCACGCGTTCGGCGTCGGATGCGCCTTCGTAGTCGACGAGGCCGTAGCGGCGACCGGTGCGCGCTTCGAGTTCGACGAACACCTCGGCGACGATGCCGGGCACCGCGTCGTGGAACCGATTGCCGGCTTCCCGCGCCTGAAAGAACACGTCGGGGTTCTGGGCGGTTCCGCGCACCACCGGCGCGGTCGGTCGGAGGCGGCGGAGCTTGTGTGCTGCGATGTCGTCGT
Organism: Acidimicrobiales bacterium; assembly: GCA_038321235.1. GTDB lineage: Bacteria > Actinomycetota > Acidimicrobiia > Acidimicrobiales > Ilumatobacteraceae > Sva-07. Next base: position 21,799 of record JBBQEU010000005.1, read on the forward strand.
CGTTGATCAGCGCTCGTAGGTCGTCGTCGTCGAGCAGGTCGATGCGGTTGATCTCGTGCGACGTGCGGAACCCGTCGAAGAAGTGCAGGAACGGGATGCGCGCGCGCAGCGTGGCGGCGTGCGACACAGCAGCGAAGTCGTGGGCTTCTTGCACCGAGCTGGCGCACAGCATGGCGAAACCGGTGGAGCGCGCGGACATCACGTCGCTGTGGTCGCCGAAGATCGACAGCGCATGGGTGGCGATTGCCCGGGCGGCGACGTGGATCACCGCTGGGGTGAGTTCGCCAGCGATCTTGTACATGTTCGGCAGCATCAGCAGCAGGCCCTGCGACGCGGTGAACGTGGTGCCGAGCGCCCCGGTCTGCAGCGCACCGTGCAACGTGCCAGCGGCACCGGCCTCGGACTGCAGCTCGACCACTTCGGGCACCGAGCCCCACAAGTTCTTCACCTGCGATGCCGACCAGGCATCAGCCAACTCGCCCATCGTCGACGCCGGGGTGATCGGGTAGATCGCCACCACCTCCGACAGTGCATACGCGATCTTGGCGGCAGCCTCGTTGCCGTCGATGCACGCCGTCGCACTCGGCTTCGGCCCGGGATCGGCCCCCACTGGGTCGGTGTCGGGTCGATCCTCAGTGGCCGTCGTACTCATGGATTCCATCGTTGCGCCACCCACGGTGCCCCGACGACGGCCCAAAGTCCCCAATTCCCCGCCAAGACCCTCCCCAACTCCGAAATCCGGCAGGAACCGTTCGGATATCGATCGATTCCTGCCGGATTTCGGAATTCGCGGGTGGGGCGCGGGGCGAGACCTCGCGTTTGGGCAGGAGCCAGTCGTGCCGGGCTCGACGTCGAGTCAGTCGTTGGGGTTCGTCTGGTTGCCCACAGGCCCCAGTTCGTCGGTGTCGAAGCCCATGTTGTTGCCCTCGTCGGTCTCGGTGCCGACGCCAGGAGGCACGTCGTTGTCGAAGGGCACGTTGCCGTCGGTGTCGAGTTCGTCGACCACCGTGTCATCGGTGCCGTCGTCGCTCTCGTCACAAGCGCTCGCCCCGACAGCGAGCACCGCGACCAGTGCGACCGCCAGGCAGGTACCAGTGCGGGAACGGGTTCGGGTCGATGTGATCATGCAATGGCCTACCCGGTCTCCGAGTCGACGAACCCGGAGACCGAATCAGCCGCGTACTCAGCCGTCGGTGGTCTCGGTCATCATGTCGTCGGTGGTCTCGGTGTCCATGTCGTCGTCCATCTCGTCCTCCATGTCGTCGAGTTGGTCGTCGACACCGTCGACCGGGTTGTCGAGATCGTCGTCGTTGCCGTCATCGTCGCTGCATGCAGCGGCGCCGAGCGAGAGGACAGCGACCGCTGATGCGGCCGCGATCCGACGGGTGAGGGGGGTGTTCCGTTTGTTTGTCATGCCGGAAGCGCTACCCGGTCTGTCACGGAATTGAAACATTCGCTCGGGCGAGCCGCCGCTCGAAGTCGGCTGCCCAGTGCTCGGACGTCCACGCCCGCACTGCGTCGGCGCGGCGTCGGGCCTTGTCGCGCCGGGCCGGTTCCCCCAGCGCGACGGCTCGGGCGATGCCGTCGGCAATCGACGTTGGATCGCCCCCATCGACGAGTACGGATCCATCACCCAACTCATCGGCGGCGCCAGCGCCTTCGCCGAGCACGAGAACGCCGGCTCGCTGCTCGTTGTAGATCGAGAACTCCTTGGCGACGAGGTTCATGCCATCACGTATCGGCGTGACCATCGCAATGTCCGCTGCGCCGAGCAGCGCAGCGACGTATCGGCGATCGCGACCCTCGGTCACAACGCGTAGCGCTGACGTGCCGTCGGATCGCAGCCAGTTCGAGGCCACGTCGTGAGCGCGCCGTTCGACCTCGAGGCGGAGCTCCCGATAGGCGTTCAGACCGGTACGACTCGGCTGCGCGATCTGGATGATCTCGACGTCGTCCGGTCTGATGTAGCCCTGGCGAAACGCACGATCGATCGCGTGGATCCGCTGGGGGATCGCTTTGGTGTGGTCGATGCGATCCACGCCGGCCACCAGTAATCGCGAATCCAACGGTGTCCGCAGGCGCTCGACGAGCGCTCGGGTGGCGCGGCCGTTGGCGAGCGCAGTCAGCTCGGCTGGATCGATCGACGCCGGCGACACCACAGTGCCTCTGCGCCGGCGCGGGCAGAAGGTCGCCAACTCCGCACGGTCGGCTTTCGTCTGGACACCGATCAGTGCTGGCGCCGTCAGCGCTTCGGCGAGCTCTGCAGCCATCGGAAGTCCTGCGAGCGCCGTTGCATCGATCGGCGTATGGATCGACAGTCCGACGTTCACATCCGGGCGCTCGACAGCAAGCATCTCCGACACCAGCAGCAGGTGATAGTCGTGCACCCAGACGAGGTCGCCGGGCGCCGCGATCTGGGCGATCTCACGGGCGAATCGCTCGTTGTGGGCGCGGTACGCCTCCCACCACTCGTTGCGCCAACGCACCAGGTCGGCCATACCGTGCAACGCTGGCCACAAGCACGAGTTCGCCATCCCGTTCACTGCGCGATCTGCGAGACCCCGCTCGATCTGAACCTGGAGTATCGGCCCGTAGGGCCAGGCCGGAGGAGCTTCCGCGAAGTCGCCGAGCGACGCCGACGAGCCGATCCACGTCACGGGATGCCGACGCACGTACGACTCGAGTGCGGTGACCAGGCCGCCCGGGGCACGCCCCCATCCGGTCGACGGCGTCCAGGTGACCGGAAGCCGATTTGCGACAACGTGGAGTCGTGGGTGAGATCGTTCCTCGAACGTTGGCGGGGCAGTTGACGGCATGTCGCCCATCGCCTACCCGGCGCGCCGCGGCGTCAATCGTGGAGCATGTCGAGCAACTCGCCGACGGTGTGTTGGCCTTCGAGCGGGTGACGCAGCGGCGTGCGGTCGATGATCTCGTAGTGATTACGACGGCCGACCTTCTCGCGACGCAGATAGCCGGCGTGCTCGAGATCGTCGAGTATGCGCTGCACAGCACCTGGCGTGATCCCGACCACGTAGCTGAGATCACGCTGACGCAGATCGGGATCGCGGCTGAGCGCCACCATCACGTGGGCGTGATTCGTGAGGAACGTCCACGACGGCAGATCCGGTTTCGGCTCGATCAACGTCACCCGAATATCATAGGTATTCGAAGAGGCCTGTTGCCCTGGGTTCTTGTCGACCTCGGGGGAGCGCCCGCTAATTCTGATCGCCATCAACACCTCCCGCAGTCTCGTCGTCGGCAAACGCATCGCTGTCGGCCAATTCTCGTTCGGGCGCCGCCAGCGCGTCGATCCGTAGCGGTGTCGCCACTGACGTGCGGTGTGTGGCCCGGAACAGCAGGTGGGTGCTGGCGGGCAACGTGAGCAACAGCGCGGCAGCCACGATCGCCAACTCGGCCGCGCCTCCGGCTCCCACCTCGATGCCGGCACCGACCGCGACGAGCAGGAACGCGATCGGGCACGCCTTCCCCGCGGCGTGGAAACGGGCGTAGGGGGTGTTGAACGTGAGGAGCCCGATACCCGCGAGCAGGGCCACGAGGGCACCGAGCAGGATGAACGCCGAGGTCACGATGTTCATGGTCGACCAGTCGTTTCGATGAAGCGGCTGAGGACAACGGTGGCGGTGAACGCGACGATCGCGATCACCACCAGCACACCGATGTAGAGGGTGTTGCCGGTCTCGGCCACCCGGGTCCCGATGGCACCCATCAGAGCCACCAGCGCCGCGTCGAGGGAGACCACCCGGTCGGCGAGCGACGGGCCGCGCACCAATCGAATGCCAGCAAGGATCCCGGCGAGCAGGAAGATGCCGACGGCGATGTCGGCGATCATGAGCGGATCTCGGTGACGGGCAGGGCGCGACACGCGAGGTCGGCCAGATGACGAACGTGCTCTTCGATGGCAGGTGCCCTCTCGGCATGCAGCACGTGCAGATACAGCCGACCTGTGTCACCGTCGCTGTCGATCACTGCGGTCCCGGGCGTGACGGTGATCGCGACGACGAGCATCAAGAAGTGCGACCTCGCCTGGATGTTCGTATCGACCGCGATGATCGCCTCATCGGTGTAGTCCGTCGGAGTCAGGATCTCCCACGCCACCTGCACGGTCGACACGACGAGGTCGACGACCACGAGCCAGAGGAAGTGGAGCAGCGCGACGATGCGCAGACCACCGGCGTTTCGATCGACCCCGGAGAACACTGTTGCGGAAACGGCGACCAGCGTGCCCGAGAGCACGTTGGCGACAGACACCGAACCCCACAGCGCGCACCACGCCGAGGCGAGCAACGCAACGGTGAGGAGATGCCGCGGCGTCAGCAGCGCTCGCAGGCTCATACGCAGCGACGACGCCCGCGACGTTCGGGTCACGGCTGCTTGCATCAGTCGACCTCCTTACCGAGTACCTCGGAGATGTACGGGGTGCGCTCCAGGAGGTCGCTGGCGACCTGCTCGCTCATGCGCCAGAGCGGACCGGCGGCAACGGCGATCGCGATGGTGCCCGCCACGGCGAGGCCCGCAGCGGTCTGCATGAGCGCAACCGAGCGACGACCGGATGATGGCACCGCCGACGGCGTGACCTCGCCCCAGAATGCGCCGAGCCAGATCTTGGTCATCGACAGCAGCGTCAGGATCGAGCCGACCAGCGCAACCCCCACGATGACGTAGGCGCCCGACGCCACGCCGGCATCGACGAGCGCCAGCTTGGCGATGAAGCCGGAGAACGGTGGGATGCCGGCGAGGCTGAGTGCGGGCAGGGCGAACAGCACGGCGATCACCGGCTTGCTGGTGGCGAGACCACCGACCTTCTTGAGCGCCGATGTGCCCTGGTCATCTTCGATCAGCCCGCCGGCGAGGAACATCACGGTCTTCACCGGGATCTGGTGGATCAGGAACAACACCGCACCGGCGATCCCGGCCACCGTGAACAGCCCCAGCCCCATGATCATGTAGCCGATCTGGCTGACGACATGGAACGACAAGATGCGCTTGACGTCGTTTTGGGCCAAGGCGCCGGCCACACCGACGATCATCGTGAAGCCGGCGATCACCAGCAGCAACGTTCCGAGCTCGTCGAGCTCCATCAGCGTGAAGAACCGGATCAGGACGTACACGCCGATCTTGGTGAGCAGCCCGGCGAACACGGCGGTGATCGTGGTCGGCGCGGTCGGGTAGCTGTCGGGCAGCCACGAGAACAGCGGGAAGATCGCCGCTTTCGTGCCGAACACGATCAGGAACCAGAGTCCGATCCCGACCTGGGTGGCAGCGGGGAGTTCGGGGATGCGCTGGGCGAGCAGCGCCATGTTGACAGTGCCGGTCGCCGAATAGACGATGGCGACGCCGAACAGGAACAGCGTCGACGCGAACAGGTTGATGACAACGTAGGTCATGCCGGATCGCACCTGCGACTCGTGCCCCTGATGAGTGAGCAGCACATAGCTGGCGACGAGGATCAACTCGAAGGCGACGAACAGGGTGAAGAGGTCGCCGGTGAGGATCGCCAGGCCGACGCCACCGGCGAGCACCAGCAGGATCGGGCTGACCACCGATGGATCGGCGCCGGCCGGCGTGCGGCGTTGACCGATGGCGAACAATTCGACGACGAGGATGGTGGCCGAGGCCACGAGCAGGATCAACGACGCGAACAGGTCGGCCACCAACACGATGCCGAGGTCGGGCGCCCAGTCACCCACGCGCAGTACCACGGCGCCGTTGCGGTCGACGTCGGCGAGCAGCACCGCAGCCAGAGCGGTGACGGCGGCCATCGTGGACACGGTGATGACATCGCGGACGTTCGCCATCCGACGCACGCCGAGCACCAGCGCCGAGGCCAGTAGCGGGAGCGCGATGCACAGCGCCACCACGGCGTTCACGATCCACCCTCCGGGTTGTCGTGCAACGATTCGAGTTCGCGGGTCTCGTCGAGCGCTGCTTCGCGAGCTTCATCGGTGGTCGCGATGCGACGGTCCTCGACGTCGTCTTCGACGAGGTCGTCACCGGTGATCAACTGCTGGCGGCGGGCAAGGGCCAGGACGAACAACGTGAGGCCGAACGTGATCACGATCGCTGTGAGCGACAATGCTTGTGGCAGCGGGTTGGCCAAGTCGGGTGCAGGGGCGCCGTCGACGATCGGTGGTGAGCCGGCGGGACCTCCCGCTGCCAGCAGTGCGAGCACGGCGGCGTGGCCCAGCAGTGCGAAGCCGAGCACGATGCGGCTCAACGAGCGCGAGGTGACGAGGAAGGTTCCGGCGGCGACCAGCCCGGCGACCGCGAAGATCATCGCGAGGCTCACTCGATCACCCCGGAATCGTCTGGGTTCTCGGTCTCGCCCGATCGAACACTGGCCACAGCGGGGGTCCGACCACGATCGACGAGCGACGTGGAATCGAGACCGTCGAGCAGCGCGAGGATCAGCCCGACCACGATCGCGACCACGCCCAGATCGAAGAGCAGGGCAGAGCCCGTCTTGACCGTGCCGAGCACCGGCGCCTCCCAGGTGACGACCACTTGGTCGAGCAGCGGCTCACCCCACAGCAGGGGTCCGATTGCGACCAACCCGGCGATCACGCCGCCGGCCGACAACCAGATCGCGGCGTGTCGCGGTTGCTGGATCCCGGCAACCGTTCGCAGCACGATGATCGCTCCCAGCATCAAGCCAGCGGCAAACCCACCGCCCGGCTGGTTGTGTCCGGCGAACAGCACGTATGCGGCGACCACGATCGCGATCGGTGTGACGGCGCGCACGGCCAGCGCCACGATCGGCGGTGTGCGCGAGATCAAGGCGTCACCTCGTTGCCAGCGGTGTCGACGGCGGAACCATCGGCGACGGCAGCATCGACCGGGCCGTCAGCGGACCGCACCGTCGGCCTCGTCCGGCCCCGCTTGGTGCTGAGGGTCAAGATGCCGACGGCCACCACCATCAGCACGATGACCTCGCCGAGTGTGTCGAGCGCCCGGGTGTCGGTGAGAATCACGTTGACCACGTTGTTGCCGCCACCATCGCGCCTCGCGGTCTCTGCGAGCTCGCGGATCGGAGCCTCACCCACTGGGTTGCCGGCACTCCCCGCCAACGCCACTGCGACTGCGGTGCCCATCGCTCCAGCGATCACCAGACGTCCGGCAGTCCACAGCCGGGTCGGGACCGGGAACTTGGTGGCGAGACGGCCGAGGCCGACCACGAAGCCGACCACGATCACGGTCTCGACCAACAGCTGCGTGAGTACCAGGTCGGGTGCACCGCGCGCGACGAAGAGTCCTGCGATGCTGAAGCCGACGGCGCCGAGCACGAGCGCAGCACCGAGACGAGAGCTCACGCGAGTGGCCGAAACGGCGGCGGCGACGATCATGACGACCAGCACTGCCTCAGCCCGGTTGTCCCACCAGTAGAGGGTGTCGGCGTCGATCTGGCCGGCGAACGGCACCGCAGCCGCACACACGACCAGCACGGTCGTGGCCAGGTACAACGGCAGTGATCCGTGCTGGACCCTTCCGACGACCTGACGAGCGAGGCGGCCGACGCCGTCGATCGTCCAGTCGACGTTGGCAGCGCCCCGAGCCACCGGTCCGCTGGCGACGTGTCGTCGGGCGAGGAGCGCTCCGATCAGCAGACCGAAGGCGACGACCACGAACGAGGTGATGAATGCTTCGGTCAGACCCGGCCAGCGCAGCAGCGAGTACACCTCGGCCTCGGGAACAACGCTGACCGCAGCGGGTCGAACCACGCCGGTCACCCAACCGAGTACCACGAATCCGAGCACCGAACCGGCTGCCAGGGTCACTTCTGGCGCCGTCATTGCTGGCCGGCGCTCGACGATCTCGCGATCCGGCATCGGCTCGTTGGCACCGAACATTCCGATCAGCAGTCGCGTGGTGTAGGCGACGGTCAGCACGGACCCACCGGCGATGATCCCTCCGACGACCCAGAACTCGGTGCCGGACAGCCCGAGGGCCGCCTCGATCGCCGCCTCTTTGGCGGGGAAGCCGAGCAACGGCGGGATGCCGGCCATCGAGGCACCGGAGACCACGGCCACTGCGAACGTGACCGGCATCGCACGCCGAAGTCCCGACAGTTCGTTGATGTTGCGGGTGCCGGCTCGGACGTCGATCTCGCCGACCACCATGAACAGCGCTGCCTTGAACACGGCGTGGGCGGCGAGCATCGAGATGGCTGCGAACGTCGCCTTCGGGGTGCCGAGGGCCAGGAGAGCGAACAGCAGACCCAGCTGCGACACGGTTCCCCACGCGAGGATCAGCTTGGCGTCGACGTGGCGGAGTGCCCCGACCGCCCCCCACACCATGGTGACCAGACCGAACGAGAGCCCGAGAGGCTTCCAGACGTCGGTGTCCTGGAAAGCCGGCGCGATGACCGCGACGAGGATGACGCCGGCCTTGACCATGGTGGCCGAGTGCAGGTAAGCGCTGACGGGTGTGGGGGCTGCCATCGCCCCGGGCAACCACACGTGGAAGGGGAACTGCGCCGACTTGGTTGCTGCGGCCACGAGGATCAGGATCGCTGCCGCATTCGCAGTCGAGCCCGTGATCGGGGAGATTTCACTGAGTCGAGCAGTGCCTGCGGCGTCGACGAACAGCACGAAACCTGCGAGCAACGAGAGGCCCCCGGCGGCGGTGATGACCAGTGCGCGGCGAGCAGCGATGCGGGCAACCGGGTCGGCGTGTTTGAAGCCGACGAGGAGGAACGAGGTGATCGACGTGAGTTCCCAGAAGACGAACAGTGTCCACACCGAGTCGGCCCACACGAGGCCGACCATGGCCGTGGAGAACGCGAGAAGTGTGGCTGCGAAGCGGCCCATGCTCGTTGCACCGGTCGAGAAGTAGCCGACGGCGTAGACGCACACGAGGGCGCCGATCCCCGAAACCAGTACGGACAGCAGCGAGCCCAGTGCATCGACCCGGAATTCCAGTGCCACGTCGAGGCCTGGAACCCATTGGAATCCAGCCGTGACCACGTCGGTCGAGCCCAGTCGGGTGGCGGACCACACCGCCGTCGCCACCATCGGGAGCGCAGCGACCCACAGTGATCGGCGCCCGAGACGGCCTCCGAGGACCGACAACGCCACGACAACGACCGCGTGCAAGGCGAGCAGAAACCAGATCAACAGACCCGGAGGATACGGCACGATTTATTTGCATCCCAACATTGACCTTTTGTAAAGGGTGTTTTAGACTCTGCCCATGTCACGAAAGGACATCGCCACTTCACCCCCTCTCTCGACCGGTCAGGGCACGGGTGCTCGGCGTGTCCGTCGCGACCATCGAGCACTCCTGACTGCCGCCGACGAACGATGGCTTGCGCAGGCGATCGAAGCGGGCCGAGCCGCCCAACAGCGTCTCGACGACGGAACCTGCGTCGACGGCGACCTCGAAGTCATCACCGAGGGCGAACGGGCACGACACCACTTCATCGAAGCGAACGTCCGTCTCGTGCAGAGCATCGCCAACCGGTTCAGCGTGCCGGTCCACCTCGATCGAGACGACATCGTTCAGGACGGCATGATCGGCCTCGAGAAGGCGGTCGAGAAGTTCGACTGGCGTCGCGGTTACAAGTTCTCGACCTATGCGACATGGTGGATCCGCCAGTCGATCCAGCGTGGGCTCGAAGCGTCGGCCACCACGATCCGCATCCCGGGCCACCGAACCCGCGAGCTCCGAACCGCGATCGCCGCCAGTACCGCATCCGGAAACCGGATCGACGACGAACTGGCGATGATCGACATGCTCAGCCAGCTCGAGTCGATGGATCGCCCCATCGGTGACGGACACGACACCCTCGGGACGCTCGTGGCGAGCAACGAGGAGGGGCCCGATGAGGCCGCCGAGCGGCGAGTCGCCCGCGAGCAGATCGACGCACTGCTCGAACACCTCGACGACACCAGCGCATTCGCAGTCGCTGCCCGATTTGGGATGCGCGGGCAGGAGCCCGCCACATTCGCCGTGATCGCCGAACACCTCGGAGTCACCCCGCAGGCCGTGCGCCGTCGCGTCGAGCGGGCGATCGCCAAGCTCCGCACCCATGCGGAGCCCATCGCCGCGTGAGGGGAGCGGAGTCGCCAGGCCGCAGACAACGCGGTACTGTCGGCTGGTGACCCTCGACTCGTCGGGCTTCGTCGGATCTCGAGAGGCACTCACCGCCCTCGACAACATGGGGCACTTCGTCGGGCTGCTGAGCCCCGACGGGATCTTGCTCGAAGCCAACGCCACTGCGCTGCGTGCCGCCGGGATCACCCGCGACGACGTCGTCGGCCGACCCTTCTGGGAGGCGCATTGGTGGTCGTATTCACCGGGATCGCAACAACGACTGCGCGAGGCCATCGAGTCGGCCCGTGATGGGGTTGCCGTGCGCTACGACGCCGAGGTGATGGCCGGCGACGGAGGGCGTTCACTGGTGACGATCGACTTCCAGCTCACCCCCGTCCACGACGCCGACGGCACGGTGCTCTTCCTCGTGCCGGAAGGGGCTCCGGTCGTGGACGGTGCCAGCGATCCGGCGAGTACCGACGGCACCAGCCAGCAGTCGTGGGCAGCGCTGGTCGCCGAGTTGACCGCAGCGCGAGCGCTGAACGACGCTCTGAGGTCGCTGAGCGGCTGGCTTGCTGCGTCGCGCACCGTCGACGAAGTATGCGCAGCAATCGCCGACGCCTTGGCTCCCACCGTCGGTGCGGCGTTCAGCAACGTCGCGTTCGTCCCACCGGCGGGCGACGTGCTGCAGTTGTTCCTGCCGACCGACATGGCCAGCGACATCGCTGGACGTTGGGTCACGCTGCCCCTCGACGACACCACGCCGCTCGGCACTGCGGTGCTGACCGGGCGGTCGGTCCACGCGGACGATCCAGCGGCGGTCGCCGAACGCTTCCCGGCCGGAGCCGCCGATGCGGAACGGATGGGTCTGCAGTCGCTGGCCGCGCATCCGATCTTGGTGCCTGACGGACGGGTACGCGCCGCCATCGGGCTGGCGTGGACCACCCCGACCGAGGCGCTCGACGACGCCGACGTCGATCCGGTGATCGCGCTGTGCGGGGCGGCGCTACAGCGGGCGTGGGTCAGCGACGAATCGAGTCGGCTCGCTGCGCTGCTCGACACACTGCTCCAGCAGGCGCCAGTCGGCTTCGCGTTCATCGACAGCAAGTTCTGCTACTCCCACATCAACGCCCGACTTGCAGCGACCAACGGCCTCTCGGTCGCCGAGCACATCGGACGCAGCATCCACGAGATCGTTCCGGCACTGGCCGGGCAGATCGAGCCCGTGCTACGACGCGTGTTCGACCACGGCGAATCGCTCTCGGGCATCGAGATCAGCGGCGAGACACCGGCGCGCCCGGGCGTGATCCGGATCTGGGAGGAAGGGTTCTACCCGGTACAGGCACCCGGTCTTGGCATCATCGGCGCCGGTGTGGTCGCGGTCGAGGTGACCGACCAGCGCCATGAACAGGCCGCTCTTCGCGATCTCGCCGAACGCGAGCGAGAAATCGCGCGCAGACTGCAAGTGGGCCTGCTCCCGAACTCCACCCCCGAACTCGACGGCTACGAGGTGCGCGCGCGGTACGAAGCCGGAACGGCCGGACTGCGCGTCGGCGGCGACTGGTACGAGGTGGTCGAGATACGAACCGGCGACATTGCCGTCGTGGTGGGCGATGCTGTCGGACACGATCTCGACGCAGCGATTGCGATGAGTCAGATCCGCAACGCTCTGACCGGTCTGAGCCACGCCAACGACGATCCGGCGACCGTCGTGGAACGGCTCGACGAGTACGCAGGACACCATCCCGGCGCCTTCGCGAGCACACTGTTCTACGCGCGCCTCGATCCGTCGACCGGCGAGTTGCGCTACACCTTGGCCGGTCACCACCCGCCGCTGCTCCTGCATCGAGACGGCAGCCACGACTGGTTCGACGCCGATCCCGGACCGCCGATCGGACTCGCGACGCCACGGACGACTGCCACGTGCCAACTCGAGGTCGGCGACACCCTCGTCTGCTACACCGACGGCCTGATCGAACACCACGAGGAGCCCATCGAAGAGGGCCGCCAACGACTGCTCGACACCGCTGTTGGCGGCGTTGCTGCACCTCTCGACGAACTGGTCGGCGCGCTGCTCGCCACCGTGCCCCACGCTGAACGTCCCGACGACATCGTCGTGCTCGCCGTGCGGCGAACGAGCTAGCCCGTCACCTCGTTGCGCAACGAGTCACCTCGGACGAACCGTCCGAGGTTGTCGAGGAAGATCTCCGCGACTCGCCGAGTGGTGCCATCACTGGAGCCAGAGTTGTGCGGGCTGATGATCACGTTGGGGAGATCCCACAGGGCGTCGTCGGGTGGGAGCGGTTCGGGGTCGAACACATCGAGGCCAGCGCCGCCGAGTCGACCTGACGCGAGTGCGTCGGTGAGCGCGCCTTGGTCGACGAGTTCGCCACGTCCGACATTGACGAGCACCGAATGCGCCGGCATCGCCTCGATCACCTCGGAACTGATGATCCCGCGAGTTTCGAGCGCGAGCGGGAGAGCGACGACCACGGCATCAGCGTCGCTCACCGCACGGGTGAGTTCGGTCAGTGCGATCACGGGACACGGCTCGTCGCCACGGCTTACGCGCCGCACCACCAAGGGATCCATCCGGAATGCCGTGGCGAGTCGCACGACCTCCTGGCCGATCGGGCCATAACCCACGACGACCAGTCGCTGTCCCTCCAGCTCCCGGAACGGCGCTGGCGACCATTCGTGTGCGGACTGGGCGCGCAACCATCCGGGCATGCCCCGGCTGAGCGCGAGCAGGTACAGCATGACGGTGCCGGCAATCGGAGGTGCGCTCGCTCCCGATGAGGTCGTGAGTCGAGCACCGCGTTCGAGGAACGTCGCGAACACGGGACTGTCGATACCCGCCGACATCGAGTGGAACCACTCGATCTTGTTCGCCGCGAGCGCCACCTTGAAGAACGGTGCAGCGCGCTCGGGCCAAGCGTCGTTCGAGAAGAACGCCATCGTGATCCGTTCGATGTCGTCGGTCGAGACCTCCTCACCCGGTCGGAGCGCGATCACGTCGAGATCGGGAGCGATCTCCGCGATCCGGTCGCGATACTCGTCGAGGAACGTGTCGGTACAGAAAAGTGCCACGACACAGGATTACAACACGGGTCAGACCCGTGTTGTAATCCTGCGTGCTCAGGCGATGAGTTCGTCGACGAACTCGGAGAACACGTCGGCGTAGCGCATGGCGTCGGCCTCGGTGTGCATCACCGAGATCAGCCACTGCTCGTCGAGACCCGGCGGCAGCAGGATCCCGCGATTGATGCCGTGCATCCACTGCGCGAACGCCAGGTCGAAGTCCGTCGCCTTGTAGTCGCGATAGTTGCGCACCGGGTCCTTCGACCAGGTGATGCAGCCCTTCGCGCCGAACTCGACGGTGTGGGCCGGCAGGTCGACGTCGTCGATGATCTTCTGACAGGCCTGAACCAACTGATGGTTCAGCGAGATCGCCGCGTCGATGTTCTCGCGGGTGCACGCCTCGGTGAGCGTTGCCTTGGCCGCCGCCATCACGAGCGGGTTGCCGTTGTAGGTGCCGAGGTGCAGGACCTCGCCGGTGGTGATCAGGTCCATGTACTCGGCCTTGCCACCGAAGGCACCGACCGGGAAGCCGCCACCGATCGACTTGGCGAGCGTGACCAGGTCGGGCGTGACACCGAACTTCCGGGTGGCTCCGCCGAATCCGGCGGTGAGACCCGTCTTGACCTCGTCGAAGATCAGGAGCGTGCCGTACTTGTCGCAGATCTCACGGACCGCTTCGAGGTAGCCCGGCTCAGGCAGGACGATGCCGATGTTCTCCATCACCGGCTCGACGATGAAACAGGCGACCTCACGACTGGCGAGCACCCGTTCGAGCGCCGGCGCATCGTTGTACTGGATGACGATGACGTCGTCGATCGTGCCCTGGGTGATACCACCCGACTGCGGGACCGAGTGCGGCGCGTCTGCCGGACCCGCCGCCGCCACCGCCGGCTTGTTCGAGATCATCACCTCGTCGTGGTGGCCGTGATAGCCGCCCTCGACCTTCACGAGCTTCTCGCGCTTGGTGACGCCACGGGCGAGACGGATGGCATCCATCGTGGCCTCGGTTCCCGAGTTGGTCGGCCGCCACATCGGAAATCCGTAGCGCTCACCGAGCAGCTCGGCGACCTCGGCGTCGAGTTCACACGGCGTGACGTAGAGCGTGCCGTGCTCGAGTTGGGCTTCGACGGCCTTGCGGACGGCCGGGTGCATGTGGCCGGCGAACAGCGCACCGAAGCCCATGTCGTAGTCGATGTATTCGTTGCCGTCGACGTCGATCATGTGCGCGCCGGCAGCGTGCTTGACGACGATTGGGTGGGGGTCGTAGGCCTGGAAACTGGACGGCACACCGGCGGGGAGCACCTTGCGGGCTCGTTCGGTGGCCTTCTGGGATCCCTTGGTTCGCTCGGAGTAGGTCACCAGCTCGCGCTCGGTGATCTCCTTGGCTCTTGCCGCGAGCTCGGACCTGTGAGTCGAGTCGGTCACGGACATGAGATATCACTTCCTGATCATCTGTTTGGACCGGCGGGTGCCGGCGAGCCAATCGTACGCCAGATCGTGGTCCTCGCGCTCAGAGCTGCGGAGACCAGGTCGGTTCGCCCAGGCCGGGTGCGGGCGGGGGGCGGGCCGGGTGAGGGCCGGGTGTGCGGAAACCGAGCGGCTTCGTGGGCATCGGTGTCCAGCGGCAACAATGACGGGTTCCGCCGATCGTTCAGGAGAACCCGATGAAAACCGCCGCCACCGAGATGTTGGGGATCGAGTTCCCGATCTTCGCGTTCAGCCACTGCCGCGACGTCGTGGCTGCCGTGTCGAAGGCGGGTGGCCTCGGTGTACTGGGCGCCGTTGCGCACTCGCCCGAGCAACTCGAGATCGACCTGAAGTGGATCGAGGACGAGCTCGGTGATCGGCCCTACGGCGTCGATCTGATCGTGCCGGCCAAGTACGCCGGTGACGAGGACGGTGGTTACAAGCTCGACGACATCCGGGCGCTGATCCCTGACACGCACCGCGAGTTCATCGACGACATCCTTCGCCGCTACGACGTCCCCGAGTTCCCGCCGGACGAGACACGGTCGTCGGGCCGCTCGACGGCGGGGCATGGCGGCGTCGCCCCGTTCAGCGCAGCGGCGGCCGGCCCCCAGCTGGAGATCTCGCTGGCCCACAAGACTGCCTTCGTCGCCAACGCCCTCGGCCCGCCACCACAGTTCCTGATCGACCGCGTGAAGGAAGAAGGCCGCCTGATCGGCGCGCTCGCCGGGCGACCGGTGCATGCCGAACGCCATCAAGCCGCCGGTGTGGACCTCATCATCGCCCAGGGGTCCGAGGCCGGCGGCCACACCGGCGAGATCGGCTCGATGGTGCTGATCCCCGAGATCGTCGACGCCGTCGACATCCCCGTGCTCGGCGCAGGTGGCATCGGCCGGGGCCGACAGATGGCCGCAGCGATGGCGCTCGGTGCCCAGGGTGTGTGGTGCGGGTCGGTGTGGTTGACCACCGACGAAGCCGAGACACATCCAGTCGTGAAACAGAAGTTCCTCGCCGCCACATCGGCCGACACGATCCGCTCGCGTTCGCTCACCGGCAAGCACGCCCGCATGCTCAAGTCCGCCTGGACGGAGGAGTGGGACCGCGCCGACACGCCCGACCCACTCGGCATGCCGCTGCAGCCGATCCTCACCAACGAGGCGCAGGCGCGCATCAACCGGGCGGCGTACACACATGGTTCCGGGGCCGAGAAGCTGGCGAACTACTTCGTCGGCCAGATCGTGGGCACGATGAACCAGCCGAAGTCGGCCGGTCAGGTCGTGATGGACATGGTCACCGAGTTCATCGACGCCGTCGAGTCACTCGCCACACAGCTCGAGTACTGACCGACACGCGCCCAGTCACTTGGGTGCGAAGCGGGTGCCGGCGTCGAGGCGAATGGTGTCGCCGTTCATCATCGGGTTCTCGATGATGGCGATTGCCAGGCGTGCGTACTCGTCGGGGCGACCGAGGCGCTTGGGGAACGCAGCGTCCTTGGTCAGCCCAGCGGCACGATCTTCGGTGACGCCGGCGGTGAGTCCGGTGGCGAACAGACTCGGGGCGATCGTGTTCACCCGGATGCCGAGCGAGCCGAGGTCGCGGGCCATCGTCAGGGTCATCCCCGCGATGCCGGCTTTGGCGGCGGTGTAGGCGACCTGGCCGATCTGGCCTTCGAACGCGGCGATCGACGCGGTGTTGATCAGCACGCCGCGTTCGCCGTCTTCGTTCGGTTCGCCGATGGCCATGTGCGCGGCGCACAGGCGGTTGGTGTTGAACGTGCCGATCAAGTTGAGGTCGATCACGGCGCGGAAGTCGTCGAGGTCGAACGGCCCGTTGCGGCCGAGTGTGCGACCGGCCTTACCCCCACCTGCGGTGTTGACCGCGACGTGCAGCCCGCCGAGTGCTTCCACCGCTTCGTCGATCACGACGGCGATCCCGTCGAAGTCGAGCACATTGGTGGGATGCCACGTGCCGCCGAGCGACTCGGCGACCTCGGCGCCAGCCGACTCCTCGCGATCGAGGATCGCCACCGACCCACCGCCCGCTGCGATCCGTTCAGCCGTTGCCCGCGCAAAGCCCGACGCTCCGCCGACGATGATCGCCTTCAGTCCCTGGATCTCCATGTCGCTGTCCCCTTCTCGATGGTGCTGGTCGGAGCGCGAGACCGTACCGATCGATCCGGTTGCGAGCGGCACCGGAGCGGCCGCCATGGGAAGCTGGTGCAGTGCACGAAACGCCTCGTGGTGCCGACGACCTCGAACTGGTGATCTTCGACTGTGACGGTGTGCTCGTCGACAGCGAACGCCTGACCGTGGCGGTGGAGGCACGGATGCTCACCGACATGGGCTGGCCGATCACCGTCGATGAGGTCGTCCGGCGGTTCGTCGGTGGATCGAGCGACGCGATGCTCGCCGAGATCGAACGCCATCTCGGCGCCGAACTCACCGCCGAGTTCGACCGCCGCTCGACCGAGGAGATCATCGCCGCATTCCACACCGACCTGCTGCCGGTCGCTGGCGTGCGCGACCTGGTCGAGGCGCTCCATCGACATGCAGTTCCGACGTGTATTGCGTCGAGTGGCAGCCACCGCAAGATGGACCTCACCCTCGGACTCACCGATCTCCGGGGGTTGTTCGAGGGCCGCATCTACTCCGGCTCCGAGGTCGAGCGTGGCAAACCGTGGCCGGACCTGTTCCTCCACACAGCACGAGCAATGGATGCTGAACCCGAGCACTGCATCGTGATCGAAGACAGCATCAATGGCGCCAGCGCGGCGATCGCTGCGGGGATGACGTGCTACGGCTTCGCCGGTGGGCTCAGCGCTCGGGACGATCTTCGAGCGACCGGCGCGATCGTGTTCGACACGATGGCCGAGCTGCAGACACTGCTGCTCGGTGACGTGTGACCTCGCGTCCTGATCACTCGGCCTATTCGTAGAGACAGATCGCCCGCAGTTCGATGCTCGACCGGGCGGGGCGGCCGATCTCGACATCCGGATCACGAAACGCCGAGTGGGGCGTGAACCAGGTCTCGGCACGCTCGACGAGGTCGGTGTCGTAGGTGCGGAACGCGATCACCTCATCAGGCTTCATCTCGGGGAACGCGTACCACCGGTACGGCGATGCTTCGTTCGGTCCGAGCACCGCAAGTGCCTCGAAGTCGACGCCCGAGCCGGCGTAGTCGGTCACCGGGATGGGACGGGTGTCCGAGGGGGACACGGTGCGGGCGTCGCAGAACCCGAGCGGGAAGTCCATCTTGGCCGGGCCGAGGTTCCTCCAGAACTGCAGGATCACGAGCCTCGACGCGTCAGCGACATCAGCTGCGGTGACACCATTGCGTTCGAGCGCTCGCATCGAACCCTCTCGATCAGGCTGCTCGTACGAGCGGCGCACGAGGTCGCCGTAGCCGGCGGCGAAGTCGGAATGAACGAACGTGATCGGAGCAAGGTCCTCGTGTTGCTGTGCATGTTCCGGGCCGCGTTTGATGTGATTCGAGACCAACGCGACGTCGCACCCCGTCATGCGTCGCGCCAGCTCCTCCATCTCCTGATGGTGCACGGCCGCCAGGTCGTCATCGTCCCAGCTCGGGGTGGCCGCGATGTGCGACACCAACTCGAAGCCGCACTGCTCCCAACCTGGTAGCTCGACAGTGCGACCATCGATGATGTCGAGTTCCGTCGGCTCGGCGACGAACTCGCCGCTGCGGGCAGCGAAGTTGAGCGTGGCTCGACAGAACACGTCGGCGGGAGCGAGCAACGGTTCGGCCATGTGGAAACGCTAAGCGACGGCCGTTGCTCGAAGCGATCCCAGCCGGGGGTCGGATGTCGCCGAGCACGATCCCGCACTCGCCAGCAACCACGACACCAGCGTGTTCGAGTTCCACATGTCACCGGTGCCCAACTCGTCACGACCCCACGTTGCGGTCGGGACCATCGCGACGAGATCGAGCACGCGTCGAGCGACCGCCGCATCGTCGCTGATCCGTATCGCGCCACCGATCGCCCCAGCGGGATCCAGTAGGGGTCAACGCCGTCGGTCATGACACATCGTCCTCCGCGGAATCCCATCAGCGGTCGTGGCCGGGGGCCGGCTCGCTGAGCTTGAACGTGACGCCCTGGTCGTCTTCACAGATCGCCTCACGTCCGGAGTCGTATGCGTTCAACTCCGCAACCGTGCCACCAGCAGCGCGTACCCGCTCGACGGCGTCGTCGAAGTCGCGCGCGGTGAACCACATCTGGATCTCACCCGGTTCGGTGTTGCCGAACGGGTTCTCGGTTGCACGCAGGCCAATCGGCATCTCGGTGTTCGTCACGTGCCGCCCACCGTTGTCCTGTTCCTGGAACTCCCAGCCGAGCACCGCGCCGTAGAACGCCGCTCCTCGTTCGACGTCGGCGGTCGTCAGCGTCAAGTAGTACGGCTCGGAAGGCGCCCGGCGGGCGGCCACCTGTTCGGCGTCGTAGACGGGGGTGCCCACGTTCCAACGATGCCCGAACGGGTCGACGATCCAGGCGCTGCGCGAGCCGTGTGCCTCCTCGATCGGACGCTGCACGACGGCACCTCCGCGCTCGGCGCGCTCGACGAACTGATCGACCGCGGCGACGCGGATCACGATGCTCACCGAGTTGTGCGAGCCATCGCGGGCCGGTGGCACGACCCCGAGCTGCGGGGCCTCGTCGCTGAGGTAGAACACGGCGCCGGCGACATCGAGCTCCGCGTGGCCGATGCGTCCTTCCCACGGGATCACGTTGCTGGCGCTCGCGCCGAAAAACTCTCGGTACCAATCGAGTGCAGCGTTGGCGTCGTGCACGCAGAGGTACGGGGTGATGATCTGGGTCATGTTGGTGCTCCTGTCTGTTTCGGTGGTGCGCGGGGGACCGGCGGGGTTTCGGCTGGCGAGATCGTCGGCGATCTGCTCGGACGCGGTGCCGAGCGCTCGTTGTACGCGGGCTCGCAGACGGGCAGCGAACAGCGGGTCGACAGCGTGGCCGCCGGCCGCAGCGAGCTGCTCGAAGGGACCGTCGGGCTCGGTCATGCCACACCTCCTTGCTGTCGTTCGTAGACGACTCGGAATCGACGGCGGGCCCTGACGAGCAGGGTCTCGGTGGCCTCGACGGTGCGGTCGAGGTGGGCAGCCACGTCCGGCACCGCCAGGCCGTCGAAGTAGCGCAACGTGAGCGCCGACCGATGGTGCGGCCCGAGCTCGGCCATGACGTTGCCGACGAGATGTTGGTCGATGACCCCATCCCACACGTCGTTGCTGTCGGCGGTCAGGTCGTGGGTGCCCTCGTCGCTGTCGAACTGTTCGGGTCGGGGACGGCGGGCGGCGCGACGCCACTCGTCGACCAGCTTGTGACGGGCAATGCCGATCAACCACGCAACGCTGACGTGGTCGACCCGATCCCGCCGGATCTGTCCGACGGCGGCGAGGAACGTGTCGGCCGTGAGGTCCTCTGCGAGCGCCCGATCGCCGCAGCGCGCCCGCAAGTAGGCGTACACCTCGACCACCGCATCGTCATAGATCGCCAACAGCGTCGCGCCGTGATCGATCGTCGGTGTTCCCATCACCTGCATCATCGTCCGCCACCCCCGATCTCCGACACCCCAAAGTCCGCGCTTCGGTTTCGTTTGCGAGCGGATCTCGGTGTGGCGGGCCACCTGTGTGTGGCGGGCACCAGAAATCCAGACAAACGTGCTTGATGGCATGGTGACTTCGGGCGCTCGACGGTGCTTTTCCCCCTGGGTTCCGGCAGCGTGGTGGTGTGAGTTCGCAACGAGTCGACATCGCCGTGATCGGGGCCGGACCCGCCGGCGCGGCCACCGCGATCCAGGCCGCCCGATCCGGCGCCAACGTCGTCGTGTTCGAAAAGGCTGCGCACGGTCGAGACAAGGTGTGCGGCGACGGGCTCACCCCCCGCGCTGTCGGCGCATTGAACGAGTTGAAGATCCCGCTCGACGACGCCCACCTCATCCGGGGGCTGCGGATGATCGCGGGCAAACAAGTGCGCGAACTCGACTGGCCGACAACCGACCGCTTCCCGAACCACGGAGCCGTCTGGCCGCGCCGCCGGCTCGATGCCGCGCTGATGGACGCTGCCGTCGAGGCCGGGGCCGAAATCGTCTACGAGACCGAAGCGACTCCTGTGATCGACGACGACGGCCGGGTCACGGGCGTCGAGGCGAACGGCAATCGGTTCGATGCTGGCCTCACCGTGATCGCTGCCGGCGCGCAAGGTGCCGTGGCCCGCAAGCTCGGCGCCGATCGGGTGCCCGACGAGCCGTTCGGACTGGCGATCCGCACCTATGCGGCCACCCCTCGCCACACCGACGCGCACCTCGAAGCGTGTCTGTCACTCAAGGACGAGAACGGCGTCGCCATCCCCGGCTACGGCTGGATGTTTCCTGCCGGCGATGGCACCGTCAACATCGGCGTCGGAGCACTGTCGACGATGAAGGGCTTCAAGAAGCTCAACCTCAACACGCTGCTCGAGTCGTACCGCCACCTGGTGCAGGACGACTGGGATCTCGGCCCGAACCTCGAGCGTCCACGGGCGTGGCGCCTGCCGATGTCCACCCAGCGGCGCCATGGCGCTGGATGGGTGGCGATCGGTGATGCGGCCGGTCTCGTCAACCCGATGAACGGAGAAGGCATCGACTACGGGCTGGAATCGGGCATGCTCGCCGCCGATCTGTTCCTCGACGATCCGGCCACGGCCCCGGCCCGCTACGACACCCTCGTCGGTGAGCGCTTCGATTCGTTCCTGCGCACCGGGCGACGCTTCTCGTTCCTGATCGGACACCCGTGGATCCTCAAGCCTGGGCTGCGGCTGTCGGTGAGCACCGACGCGATCGCCAACATCACGCTCGCTGTGATGGGGAATCTGGTCGACAACACGACGCCAGGCGTCGCCGGTCGGGTGATGAAGCTCGCCGACAAGTCGCTCGGCCTGGTCGACCCGATCCTGCGCAAGACCCGCGCCGCCGCCTGAAGGCGATCCGTCCGAACGAGCCCCGACGGCGTGGCAAGCTTCCGTCATGAGCCTGCACGTCGCCGCCGTCACCTTCGATTGCTCCAACGCCCTGACCGTCGCCGAGTTCTGGTCGGCCGCTGTAGGTCGCCCCGTGGATCACGACGGTGAGATGGCCGCCAGCGAGTTCTTCGCCCGCATCCCGGGCGGCGACGGCGACCCGATGATGATGTTCATCCAGGTGCCCGAAGGCAAGTCAACCAAGAACCGTGTGCACCTCGACATGAACGCAGGCGACCGGGCCGCTGAGGTCGAGCGATTGGTCGGGCTCGGCGCAACAGTCGTTCACGACAAACACGAGTACGGGATGCAGTGGACGACACTCGCCGACCCAGAGGGCAACGAATTCTGCATCGCGACCCACTGAGCGCAACCCCCCCATCGAACCCCGCGCGTGGCAGAAATCAGTGACCGGCGCGCATCCCGTAGTTCGCCGCCTCGCCCTGTGCTTCGGGCGACAACCGGTCACGGCGACCCCGATACGGCCTCGGCGACCAGCGCCAGAACATCCACCAACGCGTGGTGTCGGCGTTGCGGATCTCCTTCGATGTCATGTCGAACCTCCTGCCAGCACCCTACGGCGCTTCGACGATCACCTCGACCGGGCTCTGGATCACGAACACACCGGATCCAGCGGTGAGGGCACACTCCTCGGCGAGTTTGCGACCATCCAGGCTCGACACTTCCCGGATCAGCCCTCCGCCCGGACGCCCCCCACCGCCGGCCTCGACCTCGTCGCCGATGCTCACCCGCCCGCCGTCGGGGAGTACCACCTCGCTTGCGTTCGAGTCCCACGTGGTGCCGCTCTGCCACACGGGCACTGACACGTCGTCGTCTCCACGCAGGAGCAGGCAGTCGCCGTCGAGTACGAGCAACCCTGACACGAGCGCCGTCTCACTGATTCCTCCAGACGGATCAGCGGTCACGACCGGTCCGGCGAGCGTGCTGGCGAGACCATGCGGTGGGGCCGTCGTCGATGCGTCCGCGGCGGACGTCGTTTCAGGTGCGGGCGCGGTCTCGACCACTACTGACTCAGTGTTGATCGACGGCGATACCGACGGATCGTCGCTGCACCCTGCCGCCACGACGCCGGCCAGGGCACCGGCGACCAGGATCCGCACGCGGCGACAGTCGAGGCTCGTCATCGAAGCGCACGCAGGACCGGTTCGAAGTCGTCGAGTTCGCGCACGGCGAAGTCGTTGATCCCCCACCGTTCGTTGCAGGTCGTCATGTGCGCCACGATCTCGTCGACGGTGCCGATCAGCAGGTACGGCGTCGAGGACGCGTCGTCCATCGTCAGGCCGTCAACGCGCTCGCACACCGTTGCAAGTGCCGCCTCGCGATCGTCGGTGATCTGGACCACCTGCACCATCGAGTTGAAGGCGAGGTCGTCGAACCGCACTCCGGCGCCCACACGCACCTGCTCGATCTGTTCGTCGAGATGCTGGGTCGACCATTTCACTTCGTGGCTGTGGCCGTCCTCACGAGTGCGGCCGAGGCCCTGGAGGCCGACGACGTCGGCGTGGCGACCAGCGTGGGTGAGCAGCGCCGCACCGTTGCCTCCGATCAGGATCGGCAGGTGTTCTTGCTCGGCGCGATCGATGCGTGCCCGATCGATGCGATAGTGCTCGCCGTCGTGATCGACGACCCTGCCGTCGACGAGGTCGCGGATGATCTCCACGCTCTCGGCGAGACGACGTTTACGATCGCCTGGTTCCGAGCGCTCGATCCCGGTGGCGTCGTACTCATGTGGGGTGTGGCCAGCGCCGAGACCCAACTCGAACCGCCCACCGGACAGTCGATCGAGCGTCGACGCCTCCCAGGCCAGTTGCACCGGGTTGCGCATGTCGTTGTTCAGCACGAGCGTGCCGAGACGGACACGAGTCGTCACCGCCGAGATGGCCGCAAGGGTGGGCATCGGCGCCCAGCCGGGTCCGACGTGGTCGGCGGCGAGCACGATGTCGAAACCCAGCTCCTCGGCGCGCACGGCCGCAGCCACCGGATCGCCCTCGAGGCGGGCCGACAGTTGGTGTCCGACACGGAGTGGTCGCGTCATGGTTTCACGCTCGCCCAGACCCGTGACGGTCAGTCGACGTCCTGGTTCGACAAGCGCCACGAGGCGATCGCGAGCGCAGCGACGGCCACCAGGAGTGGCACGATCACGGCCATCGCCAACGAGAAGTCGGCGAGGTCGAGGTCGGCGCCGGTGCGCTCGACGAGGATCGATCGGGTGTACTTGCGCAGCGCGATCCTCGCCACGCCAGCACCGGCCTGGGCGATGAAGCCCTCCCAGATCAAGATGTAGGCCAGCCCCCACACGATGAAGCGCTTGAGCCAGACGCCGAACAGGGTGAACACGCCCACATAGGCAACGAGACCCACGATCGTTGCGAGCAGCGTGCCCGCGACGATGCCGTTGCCCACTCCCGTGAGGATCGCTGCGACGACGATTGGAATGATCGTGATCGGAGCGGCCATCGTGCCAGCGGCGAGCGCCGCCCCCACGACGATCGGCCAGCGATCCATCGGCCGTAGCCACAGATACACGAGGGTCTTGTCGTCGCGCAGATCGCCGATGGCCGCACCGGCGAAAACGAGCGACACCACGGGCAACACGAGCCCGAGCCCGACGCTGGCGATCAGGCGCACGGAATCGTCGAGGGACGCGTCGGCGCTCCCGAGTGCGAACCCCGAGATCGGCGCAACGAGGGCCAGCAGCGTGAGACCGATGATGCGCGCCCGACTGGTCAGCTGGCGCAAGACCACGCTGTACGACAATGCAATAGCGGCGCCGGGGGCGACATGGCGCGACGGCCGATGCCGATCGGGGGCAGCTGCCACGCTCATCGACCCTCCACCAGGTAGCGGAACACCGATTCGAGATCGTCGTCGAGCGGGGTGACCTCGGTGAGACGCACGCCGAGCTCCACGCTCAACGCCGCAACCTGGCGCCCGAACGCGTCGACGTCGCGGGTGTCGACCATCACGTTGCGGTCGTCGATCGAGAGTCCACTGACGAGCCCGCGTTCGACCAGAGCTGTTGCCAGCCTCCGTGGATCGGAGGCAGCGACGCGAATGCGATGCGCTCGGTCATCCATCAACTCACGCAGGTCGCGGTAGTCGCCGCTCGCGACCAGCCGGCCCTGCGCGATCACGAGCACTCTCGACCCGATCTTCGCAACCTCGTCGAGCACGTGGCTCGACACGAGCACGCACCGGCCCTCGTCGCCGAGTTGATGGAACAGCGAGATCATGTGGCGGCGCTGCACCGGATCGAGCCCGGTCAGCGGTTCGTCGAGGATCAGCACTTCGGGGTCGTTCACGAGCGCAGCGGCAACCTTCACCCGCTGGCGCATGCCCTTCGAGAACTGCCCGACCGGCTTGGTGCCCACGTCGGTCAGGTCGACGAGTTGGAGCGCGTGACGCGCCGCGCCGTCCGGATCCGCGACTCCGTGGGTGCGCGCAGCGAACTCGAGGAACTCGCTGGCGCTGAGGTGGTCGAACAGCGCGTCCTGCTGCGGTACGAGCGACACTCGCCCGCGCACGTCGCGGTCGGTGCGCGGGTTGGCACCGAGCACGTCCACCGTTCCTCGCGACGGCGGCGTCAGTCCGCAGAGCATTCGGAACAGTGTGGACTTGCCCGCGCCGTTGGGGCCGAGCAACGCCGTGACGCCCTCGTCGATGCCGAAGCTGACCTCGCTGACGGCCACCACCGATCCGAAGAACTTCGACACGGCGTTGACCGCAATCATGCCCCGCTGCACCAGCGGAGCGGGCGGGATGGCAGCGGTTCCGGGAGGAGGCAGCGCGCCCGGGAGCGGCGCGGCGACGTTCGGAGGCGGCAGCTCGCTCATCGGGCGATCACGAGCTTCGAATAGCGCCACCACACGACGGCGATGCCACCGAACGTCCAGACGAGGTTGCTGGCGAGCACCGCCGACGTCGTGAGTTCGGGGAAGTTGCCGGGGTCGCCGAAGATGCGGAACACCAGCTCGAACGGCATCGTGGAGATGTCGATCAGCCGCCAGTACGACGACAGGTCGGCGCCCTCGACCAGCGCCGCCGCCAGGATCGGCGTGGCGAACAACAACAGCACGATGCCGATCGCTGCGAACGCTCGCCGGTCGGTGAGGCTCGACGCGGCCATCGACACCGCTGCGAGCGCTGCAGAGATCGCGATCCCGGACAGCACGATCCGCCCGAGGGTGAGCAGCCAGCCGCCGAGACCATCTGGTCCGGAGTTGTCGACCGAGTAGCCGATCAACATCAACACCGGCGGCAGGAGGGTGACCAGGCCGAGCATCGCTGCGACAGCCACCGCCTTCGCGACGAGGTAGGTGCGTCGATCGAGCGGCGTCGACAGATACATCGCCAGCATCCCGTTGCGTCGGTCGGACACCAGTACTTCAGGAGCGACGAGGGCGGTGAACAGCACGATGGCGAGGATGATGAAGCCGTAGTAGCCCGGATAGTCGGCAACCTCTTCCGGCTCCAGGATGTCACCCGGAATCAACACCGCGATGCCGATGAAGACCACGGCGGGGAGGTAGGCGATCACGACAGCGATCACCGGGAAGATCTTGTTGCGGGCGGGCCGGCCGAGGCCGAGCGTGGCACGGATGCTCTCCCAACTCACGCTGCGAATAGCACCAGGCACGCCCGAACGGCGTCCCTCGTAACGTTGGAAGCCGCGCTCGACGATCTGAGCGTCGCCGCGCGCCGGCACGTTCACGACGTCGCCCGATCGATTGATGGAGCATCCGTCGCGAAGATGTCGTCGAGCGTGCGACGGTGCTGGCCGAGGCGACGGATGCGGGCACCGGCATCGGCGACACTGCGAGCGGCGAGGTCGAACAACTCGTCGTCGCTCAGCCCGACGACCGACAGTGTCGCGCCATTTCGGCGCACGCCTGCGCCGGCGGCGACCAGCCGAGCGGCCACGTCGTCGACCGATCGCGGCCGGTCGGCGATCTCCACCAGTTCCATCTCGATGCCCCCTGACGCACCGGCGAGTTCGGCCATCGACCCTTGGGCGATCAGTTTGCCTTCGGCCAACGCAACGACGTGATCACAGACCCGCTCGACTTCCTCGAGCACGTGCGACGACAGCATCACGTCGATCCCGAAATTGCGGTTGACCTGCACGATGATGTTCAACATCTCGTCGCGCTGGACCGGGTCGAGTCCATCGGTCGGTTCATCGAGCACGATCAGGCGCGGGTCGGCTGCGATCGCCTGGGCGAGCTTCACCCTCTGGCGCTGACCGGTCGACATCGTGCCGAGCGCCCGGAAACGCTCCTCGCCCAGGCCGACCAGGTAGAGCGAGTCGCTGGCCCGGCTGCGCGCCTCGTCGCGAGGCAAACCCTTCACTTCAGCGAGGTGACGCACGAAGTCGTACGCGCGGAGGTCGTCGGGAAAGACATTGCGCTCGGGTCCGTAGCCGATCTGTGCACGCAGTTCGGGGCCGTTGTGGGCGGGGTCGAGGCCGAGGACGTCGATCGAACCTGCGGTCGGGGTCAGCAGGCCGAGTACCAGCGAGATCAGCGTGGTCTTGCCCGCGCCGTTCGCGCCGACGAGACCCGTGACCCCACTCGGGATCGACACGTCGAGCGAGTCGAGCGCGCGGGTCGACGGGAACTGCATGACCAGCCCCCTGGTCTCGATGATGGTCGACACGGTGGCGAGTCTCGCAGCTGCTGACGACGCTCGACGCTCATTGCCGGCAATCGCCATCACTACGGTCGTGTCATGAGCGTCGTCCACCTGCCTGCCACCGCCAGCGTCGAGGACATCCATGAGGTCCTCCATCGAGACGCTGCACTGATCATCGACGACTTGGCGAGCGCAGAACAGATCGATGCGATCACCGCCGAGATGGTGCCATTCATCGATGCGACGCCGCCTGGGAGCGATGATTTCTCGGGGCGCACCACCAAGCGCACTGGTGCGCTGATCGCCCGCTCGTCGTCCAGTCATGTACTGATCCAGCACCCGACGATCCTCGGGGTCACCGAGAAGCTGCTGCACCGAGCGCAGAGCTTCCAGCTGCACCTCACCCAGGTGATCGCGATCGGGCCCGACTCGCCCGGCCAGTCGATCCATCGCGATCAGTGGGCGTTCGATTTCTTCGAGTTCCCGAGCGATTACGACGTGCAGTGCAACACGATCTGGGCGCTCACCGACTTCACCGAGGCAAACGGAGCCACCCGTCTGATGCCCGGCAGCCAGCACCTCCCCGACGAACATTCGCACACCGTCGCCGAGACCGTGCCCGCCGAGATGTCGAAAGGCTCGTGCCTGCTCTACACCGGCAAGGTGTACCACGGCGGCGGCGCCAACACGTCCGACGAGACCCGGATGGGATTGAACATCACTTACAACGTGGGTTGGTTACGCCAGGAGGAGAACCAGTATCTGTCCGTGCCACACGACGTGGCCGCCACGTTGCCCGATGACCTACTGCGCCTGATGGGCTACCGCATCGGCGCCTACGCGCTCGGCTACATCGACGACGTCCGCGATCCGATCGAATCGCTGAGGCCATCGAGCGGAGCGATGAGCTTCGGCGCCGTCACCCGCTGAGTGTTACTCGTGGTGTCAGACACCAGGAGTAACACTCAGACGATGCCGATGTTTGCGGCCACGCGATCGGCCGCTGCAGGGCCGGCGAGCTGACGGAGCAGAAGTAGTCCATCCAGCAGGGCGATCGCTGTCTCGGCCTCGGCGCGGCGCACCTCGGGAGCGCCCTCGATGAACCCGGCCGCCCACTCGATCCAGGTCTGGACGAGCGTCGGGACCAGATCTCGATACGGCTCGCGGCCCACGGCCGCCAGGCCATTGGCCTCGAAGAACAGCGCGAACACAGCATCGGCCTCCGGCATGGCGACGACCGGCCATGCGGCGGCCATGAGTTCACGATGATCGGCGGCTGGCGTCGTGAAGGCCGCTGCGAGCGTCTGCTGCAACTGCAGGCCCATCGCCACGATCACCTCACTGACGAGGTCGTCCTTGCTGGGGAAGTAGTACACGACGATGCGGTCGCTGATCCCCAACCGCTTCGCGAGCCGGCCGAACGTGAGTTGGCTGAGTCCGTCGTCGAGCGCTGCGGCGAGCGCTCCATCCAGGATGTCGGCTCTGGTGTGCTTCGGACCCATGGCCCTTCATTGTAGTGATCACTGCGAGTAGCGTATGTAGCGACCACTACAGATTTGGACGGAGCACCATGACGATCCTGACGCCCGACGCCGCCGCCGAGTTGTTCCGCGCCGAGCCCGATCGCAACCTCGATGTGGGTGCTGGTGAGGTGGCCTACCGTCGGGTCGGAACCGGTCCGGACGTGTTGTTCGTCCACGGCTGGCCGGTCAGCGGAGCCACCTGGAGAAAACTCCTGTCGCACCTCGTCGACCACGTCACCTGTCACGTCATCGACCTGCCTTCCGCGGGCTCCAGCCGATTCGACAGCGACACACCGTTGTCGATCGCCCAGCACATCACGAGCGTGCAGCGAGTCGTCGACCTCCTCGGACTCGACTCGGTCGCCGTCGTCGGCCACGACAGCGGTGGCCTGATCGCCCGTCATGCCATGGTCGGCGACACACGGCTGCGAGCGATGGGCCTGATCAATACCGAGCCACCGAATCCGGGTTGGCGGTTCAAGTCGTTCATCGCAGCGCGCCGGCTGCCCGGCCTGAGCGGGGGACTCGGTTGGGTCGCCGGCGCGCACCGGATCCGTCGGATGCGACTCGTGTTCGGTGACGCGTTCGTCGACCGATCGCTGCTCGAGGGCGAGTTCGACGAGTTCTTCTTCCGACCGCTCCACGAGATCCCGGCTCGCCGCGACGCCGCCGCGAAACTTCTGAAGAGCTTCGACATGCGCCACGTCACCGAACTCACCGACATTCACCGACGACTCGACGTTCCGGCACAGCTGGTGTGGGGCGACAGGGACCCGTTCTTCCCGGTCGCCCGAGCGAGAGAGATGGTGCACGGCTTCCCGGACGCTCAGCTCACCGTCATCGAGGGTGCAGGCTTGTTCTGCCACGAGGAGGCGCCGGCAGCAGTCGCCGACGCGCTGCTTCCCACCCTGACGGGAACTCGCTGACCTGCTGACTGTTCGAGATGTGCCTGCCACATCTCGAACACCTCAGGCGGCGGCGAGGTCGGCGGCGGTGAACGGGGTCGAGAACCGCACACACCACACCACGACGGTGTCGTAGACGCTGAGGTCGACGTCGCTCGGAATCTCGTAGTTCTGGTCGCCGATGTTGCCCTTCAGCACGCCGAGGTCGATGAAGTCGTCGTCGAACGTGCCACCGTCGGCGTTGGCGTCCGACGCCGACAGGTACACCCGGAGGTCGGGACCGTTGTCGGTGGAGAAGTTCTCGAACCGCAAGAACCGTTGCTCGCTGCCGTCAGTGAGTACCGACGCCACGCCCTCACCGCTGTAACGCCCGCGTGGGATGAAGTTGCCCTCCGCCACGGTCACGATCTGCGCGGCGGGTGGCTCTGTCACGACTGGGGCCTCGGCGGCGACCGGGGCCTCGGTGGAATCCGGGGCCAGCGAGGCGGACGGCACTTCGGTGACCGACGGGGGCTCGGTGACGACGGGTGCGAGTGTGTCGTCGGCGGCTGCGGCGACGCCTGAGTCGAAAATGGGGCCGTCCTCGTTGACCTTGTCATCGACGAACAACGTGTGGACGCCGAACACGCCGAACGCGAGGTAGGCGACCCCCGCCAACACCACCACGGTCAACGGCACGAAGATCTTGAGATTGCGACGAATCCAACTCATAGGAGGAACAGTAAGGATTTCGAGGGTCGTCGACACCCCTGTCGCGGATCGTTCCCCGACCGTTCTCGATTCGGAAAGGTGTTACTCGTGGTGTCTGACACCACGAGTAACACCTCAGGCGTCGACGAGTTGCTTGTCGCGTTCATCCTTCTCGCGCTGCTCCTCTTCGTGGGCGAGAGCGATGGCGCTGGTGTGCGTGCCGCCCTCGACGTTGAGGGTGGGCAGGATTCGATCGAGCCACTTCGGCAACCACCAGTTGCGAGCGCCGAGCAGTTCCATGGTGGCCGGCACCAGCAGCATGCGAACGAACGTGGCGTCGAGGAACACCGCCGAGGCGAGACCCAAGCCGAACATCTTGATGATGCGGTTGTCCTCGAGCACGAATCCAGCGAACACCACGATCATGATCGCCGCAGCGGCGGTGATCACGCGGGCGGTCGCGGCGAGCCCGTCGGCGACGGAACCCTTCGGGTCGCCGGTGCGGTCGTACTCCTCTTTCACCCTTGACAGGAGGAACACCTCATAGTCCATCGAGAGCCCGAAGACGATCGCGAACATCATCATCGGCAGGAACGGTTCGATCGGACCGCCGGCGGTGTTGAAGAGCGAGGCTCCCCACCCCCAGCCGAACACGGCCACCACGATGCCGTAGGCGCCACCGATCGAGAGCATGTTCATGATGACCGCCTTGAGCGGCACGAGCACCGATCGAAACACCATCATCAACAGCAGGAACGACAGGGCGAGGACCGCGGCGAAGAAGAACGGGATGCGCTCGGCGAGGTACGAGCTGAAGTCGATGTTCGCTGCAACCGACCCCGACACGTTGACCACCACGTCGGTTCCCTCGGTTGCTGCGGGCACGATGTCGTCGCGCAGCGAGTTCACCAAGTTGGCCGTCGCCTCGTCCTGCGGCCCCGTGGTCGGTGTCAGCCGGATGATGGCGGCCGCGGCAGTCGCAGGATCGCCGGTATTGGGGATCGGGCCGACCACTTCGGCCACACCATCGGTGGCCGCGAGCGCAGCGCCGAGTTCGGCGAGCACCTGCACGTCCTGAGGCGACGACAGCTCGGCGGTGAGCAGCAACGGACCGTTGGTGCCGGGGCCGAAGGCCTCGCTGGTGAGGTCGTAGGCCTCTCGCGTGCTGGTGCCCTCGGCGAAGTTGCTCTCGTCGGAGAACCCGAGGCGCAGCCCGAGCACCGGCACGGCCATCAACAGCAGGAACAACGTCGTGGCGATGGCGATCGGCCATGGGCGGTGCTGCACGAAGCGGCTCCACTTGTAGGCCCATGTCTGACGAAGCGGCTTCTCCTTGCGGGGCGGAAGCTCCTTTCGTAGCGGGGCCACCGCGAACGATGCGAGCATCACCACCACGGCGAGCGGGACGCCGAGCAGCAGCGGTTGGATGCTGAGCCCGACGCCGACCAGCGCCATCGCAACCAGTCCGGCAGCGATCACACCGCGCCAGCGCGACACCTCGACCTTGCGCTGGGCGAAGCCCAGCAGCGCGGGCAGCAGGGTGACCGAGGCGACCATCGTGACCAATACCGTGACCGCTGCACCGGTGGCCAGGCCGTTGATGAACGACAGGCCCATGATGAACATGCCGAGCAGCGAGATGACCACGGTGAATCCGGCGAACACCACAGCTCGACCCGCGGTGTCCAATGCGACAACGGTGGCCTGTTCGGGATCGAGTCCCGCCTTCAGGCCCTCGCGATATCGGGTGACGATGAACAGCGCGTAGTCGATGCCGACGCCGATACCGATCATGGCACCGAGCGTGACGGCGAAGTCTGGCACCGACATCACGTTGGACAGCAGCGTGATGATGCCGGCACCGATGCCGACACCGAACAGTGCGATACCGATCGGCAGACCCATCGCGAGCACCGAGCCGAACGAGAGGA
Organism: Acidimicrobiales bacterium; assembly: GCA_038321235.1. Taxonomy (GTDB): domain Bacteria; phylum Actinomycetota; class Acidimicrobiia; order Acidimicrobiales; family Ilumatobacteraceae; genus Sva-07. Next base: position 54,119 of record JBBQEU010000005.1, read on the forward strand.
TCAAGATGACGATCGCGAATCCGAGGCCGATCAGTTCGGATTCCGGTGGCTCGAACTCGCCGAGCGCCTGGCCACCGATCTCCACCTGGAGCCCTTCGATGTCGGTCGGCCTCAGGTCGGCGATCTCGGTGCCGATCTCGCCGGTCTGTGTCTCGCTGAGATTCTCGGAGAGATCGATCTGTGCGTAGGCGACCTGACCGGCCAGCGGTCCCCCGCTGGCGACGAAACCGAGCGCCTCACCCTGCGGCGAGTAGGGGCTGGTCAGCGTGACGCCTTCGATGGCGCCGACCTCGTCGAAGAGTTCGGTCATCGCTGCTCGGACCTCGGGGTCCCCGACGCCCTGATCGGCGCGGAAGATGATTGTGCCCGAACGTCCACTCCCGGCACCGCCGAAGTAGGCGTCGAGCGTGTCGAAACCGCTCTTCGACTCGGAGTCGGGAATCGAGAACGAGCTGTCACTCGAAGCACCGATCGTGCCGACGAGCGTGAACACGGTGACCAGTGCGGTCACCCAGGCGCCGAGGACGAGCCAACGGCGACGAAAGCCGAACCGGCCGAGCTTGCCCCACGCGGAGTCGGGCACCTCGATGGGAACGTGCGGAGTGAGGCGAGGCTCGTCGGGGGCGTCGGCATCGTCGCTCTGCTTCGATGCGTCCTGGGGGGAAGTGGACGTCATGTTCATTATTGGACATTCTGACCAGTAGAATGTCCAATCGCAACGAACGAACGGGCAACGTGTCGCACGACACATCGCCGGCCGACACCTCGCACCAAGTGATGACCACGACCTCCGACGCGCTCAGCGCTCCTCGCAGCGACGACCCACGAGTCGAGCGCACGCGCGCCGCCGTGATCGAGGCCGCTT
>JBBQEU010000006.1:0-54723 GCA_038321235.1 Acidimicrobiales bacterium
CATCGCCCAAGGTCGCTGACCACTCCGCCAAACCTTCGAAGCCAGTGGCGACCCGATCGAACGTCACTCTGGAAGCGAGTGCAGGCGCTCTGGGCGAACACCGAGAACGGCATACCCCCAGACGCGAAGAAACCCCTTGCTGCGCAAGGGATTTCTCGTGCGCGAGGGGGGACTTGAACCCCCACGCCCTTTCGGACACCAGCACCTGAAGCTGGCGCGTCTGCCATTCCGCCACTCGCGCAAGTGGAGCACGAACGTTAGCGCCCCTGGCCGGTGTTGGCACGTCGGATTGCGTGACGGCCACCGGTGAGAACTGTGGGCCAGAGGTGCACGAAGAACTCACCGCAGGGAGGTCGCGAGCACCACCGGTGAGAACTATGGGCCAGAGGTGCACGAAGAACTCACCGCAGGGGTGGCGGGTCGGGGAGCCACGCTCTCCGAGACGACGGGGAGCGGCCCGGTGGCGGCACTAGCCTGACGAGCCACCTATGGGATTGCATTCACTGGAGCACCGTTTGGAGCGTATGGTCGATGGCGTGTTCTTTCGTCGCTCCAAGGGCTCGATACGCCCCATCGAACTCGGCCGGCGCCTCGTGCGCGAGATGGATGACCAACGCTCGGTCGACGTCAAGGGTCGACGCATCGTCCCCAACGACTTCACCGTGGTGCTCAGCGCCGTCGATCACACCAGCTTCAACGACATCGAGGACGCGCTCGTCTCCGAACTCGCCGAGGCAGCGCGCGAGTACGCCCGTGAAGAGGGCTACCACTTCATGGGGCCCGTCAAGGTGCAACTCGCCGTCGACAACACCCTGCGCACCGGGCGCTTCAACATCGTCAGCCAGCTCAAGCAGGCAGCGAGCGGACCCGGCCTCGGATCACTCGTTCTCCCGTCGGGCCAACGCGTCGATCTCGGCAATGGCAAGGCCACCGTCGGACGGCTCCCCGAGTGCACGATTGCCATCAACGACAGCAACATCAGCCGCAACCATGCCGAAGTCAAGGCGGGCGCGAACGCGTACGTGGTCACCGATCTCGGCTCCACCAACGGCACCATGGTCAACGGAGTGAAGATCATCGGCGAGCACCGCCTCCGCGACGGCGACATCATCAGCTTCGGCTCCACCCACGTCCGGTTCGAGGCGTCCTGACCGACCGGAGCGTCAGCTCCCAGCCATGACCGATCAAGTCCTCACCATCTTGAAGTTCGTCCTACTCGGACTGCTGTACCTCTTCTTCGCGCGTGTGCTCTGGGCGGTCTGGAGCGAGGTCCGCACGCCGAGTCGTCGTCCGATGATCGGTGCGCCGCGACAGGGCACCTCCCCCGCACCGGCCGGCGAGACCACCCCGATGGGCCGGCCGGCTGCGGCGACCGCTGCCACGGGTGAACCGGGCGCGGCATCCAAGCGATCGAAGAAGCAGTCGAAGCAACAGCGTGGGCGAGCCACCCGCCTCGTGATGCTCGAGCCCAGATCTCGGCGCGGCGTCACCGTCGCACTCGGCGGCGACATCGTGTTGGGTCGCGAGCCGGGATGCGCGCTCATGATCGACGACGACGCCTACATCTCCCAGCGCCATGTCCGCTTCTACGACTACGACGGCCAGCCGATGGTCGAGGATCTCGGCTCCACCAACGGCACGTTCCACAACGGGTCCAAGCTCACAGGCAGCAAGCTGCTCCACCCGGGCGACCGAGTACAGGCCGGCACCACGGTGATCGAGGCCCAATGATCCACACATCGATGGAGACCACCTGATGGCAGAGTTGCGCGTGGGATCCTCCACCCACACCGGCCAGATCCGGCCCCAGAACGAGGACAACCTGCTCGTCACCGAGCGCTTGTTCGTCGTTGCTGACGGCATGGGCGGACACGAAGCCGGCGAGATCGCGAGCCAGATCGCCGTCGAACGAATCGGCGCTCTGCTCGGCGGCGACCAGCCACCAACCGCGCCTGAGGTCGTCGACGCGATCCGAGTCGCCAACGGCGACATCTTCCGTGCTGCGATCGCCAACCCCGGCCAGCACGGCATGGGAACGACGATCACGGCGATCGCCGTGATCGTTGACGCGTTCGCCGGTCGGGCCGCTCCGAACGTCGACCTGAGTGATGGCGTCGAAGGTGACACCGACGACAGTCCGCCAGGAGACGTCACTCCGGTCGTTCCCGCCGAGCCCAGCGAAGCGCTGGTACTCGCCAACGTCGGCGACTCGCGTACATACCTGTTCCGACACGGCCGGCTGCGGCGTGTCACGGTCGACCACAGCTACGTCCAGGAACTCGTCGCCACCGGACACATCACCGAAGACGAAGCTCGCGATCATCCACGACGCAACATCATCACCCGGGCCCTCGGCATCGAGCCCGAGGTGCGCGTCGACTGGTGGACACTGCCACTCATCCGCGGCGACCGATTCGTGCTGTGCAGCGACGGCCTCGTCGACGAGGTCGCCGACATCGACATCGCCTCCACGCTGGAAATCGAGTCCGATCCGCAGATCGCCGCCGAACGCCTCGTGGAGAAGGCCAACGAGGCAGGTGGCCGCGACAACATCACCGTGGTCGTCGTCGACGTGGTGGAGGGCGACGACCCCCCCGACCCGACCCAGGAACTCGACCTGGTGCCGATCTGGGCCGAGGAAGGCACCGATCCGACCCCGGCGGGCACATTGCAGCTCGATCCCGATCCGATGTCACCCGATTCGGACGCAGCGCTGGCGGCGGCCGCCTCTGGCGCCCACGACGGTCCCGTTCGCCGCCGTCGCAACATCATGCGCCTGACGATCGGTTTCGCGATCACGGCTGCGCTCGTGGTCGCGTTCGTCGTGTTCTCGGCGTGGGCGCGCAGCGGCTGGTTCGTGGCGTTCGACGACGCTGGCCAGGCAATCATCTATCAGGGCCGTCCGGGTGGTGTGCTGTGGGTGAATCCGACTGCGGAGAACGCTGCCGGGCCCGAACGCACCGAATTCGACCCGTCCATTGCTGAATCCATCGACTCCGAACCGACCTTCGACAGCTTCGAAGCGGCGGTCGAGTACATCAACGCCGGAACCACCACGACCACCACCACCACGACGACCACGACCACGACCACGACGGTTCCCCCTTCGACCACGGTGGGCGATGCAACACAGACCACGACCGTCGGTGCCGGCGTACCGAGCGGCGTGACCACCACCAGCGGACCGTGACCGACACCGCGGCGCCCACCTGGTACGTCGAGGACGACGACATCGTCGTACGTCCCGATTCGCCGCTCGCGCGCAGCCGGCGAACCACCGAGTTGACGCTGCTGGTGATGGCGGCGCTGATCACCGGTGCGGCGTACACGATCACGGCGCTCGGGACGAATGCCGAGATCCCGCCGGGAATCGTGGTCTTCGTCGTGATCCTGCTGGGTCTCCTGCTGTTCGCCCACGTCGTGATACGCCTGGTCGCTCGAGGCGCCGACGGCACCTTGCTCCCGTTGGCTGCGCTGCTGCACGGAGTCGGCTTCGTGATGATCACACGTCTCGACGATCAACTCTCTGCACTGCAGGCCACCTGGAGCCTGGTTGCCATCGCCGCGTTCGTCATGACCCTGCTCGTCGTGCAGCGGGCGAGCGATCTCGCCCGCTACAGCTGGCTGTTCTTCTTCGGTGGCGCGTTCCTGCTGATGCTGCCCCTCGTGCCCGGCGTTGGTCGCGACATCAACGGTGCACGCATCTGGGTGAGCATCGGGCCGATCAACTTCCAGCCAGGAGAGTTCGCCAAGATCTTCCTTGCGATTTTCTTCGCGTCATACCTTGCGGAGCGTCGCGAGCTGATCGCCGCGTCGACGTGGAAGGTCGGCCCGTTCCATCTCCCAGAGCCGCGCTACATCGCACCGGTCCTGCTCGCCTGGGGGTTTGCGGTGGTGGTCATGGTGTTCGAGAAGGATCTCGGCTCGTCGCTGCTGTTCTTCACGTTGTTCGTCGTGATGATGTGGGTGGCGACCGAGCGTGTCGGCTACTTGCTCATCGGCGTCGTGCTGTTCGCTGCGGCGGCCTACTTCTCGTGGTCACAGTTCGGTCACGTGAAGACGCGCGTGAACAACTGGCTCGACCCGTGGGCTGACCCACTCGACGACGGCTATCAGATCATCCAAGGTCTGTACGGCCTCGCCGACGGTGGCCTCACCGGCACCGGGCTCGGGCGCGGCAACCCCGGCCAGGTGCCCCTCGCAGAGAACGACTTCATCTTCGCGGCGATCGGCGAGGAGTGGGGCCTCATCGGTGCGTCGGCGGTGCTGATGGCGTTCGTGTTGATCGTCGGAGCCGGGCTGCGGATCGCGCTGCGCACCGACCGCACATTCGAAAAGCTCCTCGCTGTCGGACTCACCACGATCGTGGGCGTCCAGGCCTTCATCATCGTCGGCGGCGTCATCAAGGTGGTTCCGCTCACCGGGATCACGCTGCCGTTCGTGAGCTACGGCGGATCGTCGCTGATCGCGAACTACGTGCTGCTCGCGCTGTTGATCCGACTGTCGGACTCGTCCGCGCGCCGCCTCGGCGAACTGCCCGACGACCCCACCCCGTCGGAGCGGTGGAAAGCGTGGCGTCTGGGCCGGCAGTTGCGTCGTGACGAGCGCAGGGCGGTGGCGTGAACCGTCAGATCCGCCAGCTCGCGCTCGGGCTGATGGCCTGTTACGTGGTGCTGTTCGTGGCCCTCAACTACTGGCAGGTGGGTCGCAAGGAGGAACTCGACGCGCGGTTCGACAACACCCGCCAGGTGCTGCGCGAGTTCAACAAGGCGCGCGGTCCGATCGTGACCAGCGATGGCATCGTCGCCGCGGTGTCGTCGCCGACCCCGCCGGGCTCGAAGTACGAGTACCGCCGCGACTACCCGACCGGCGACCTCCTCGCCGACATCACCGGCTACTTCACGTTCGCGTTCGGCTCGACCCAGGTCGAGCGGCTGTACGGCGACGTGCTCACCGGGTCCACCGCCGAGCAGCAGATCCGCGGCTTGGGCGACCTCTTGACCGGCGGAGCCGGCCAGACCGGCACCGTCGAGTTGGCCATTCGCCATGACGCTCAGGAGGCCGCCAAGTTCCTGCTCGGCGGCCAGACCGGTTCGATCACCGTGATCGAACCGAGGACCGGCGCGATCCGGGCGATGTACAGCAATCCCACCTTCGACCCGAACACGTTCGTCAACGCCGATTTCGCCGTCGCGCAGGAAGTCATCACCGAGCTGCAGAACGCACCCGGCAGCCCGCTGCTCGCACAGGCGTACCAGGAGCGGTACATGCCTGGCTCGACGTTCAAGGTGATCACCACCGGCATCGCACTCGAGAACGGTGGCGCGACGCTCGACACCGTCTTCCCCGACGAGCGCGAATGGGTGCCGCCGCAGACCACCGACCCGATCCAGAACTACAACGGCAGCCTGTGCGGTGGAGATCTGGCGACGGTGTTCGCCCGGAGCTGCAACATCCCGTTTGCGAAGCTCGCCATACTCCTCGGACCCGAAGCGATGGTCGCCGGCACCGAGGCGTGGGGCATCGGCGAACCACTGCCGATCGATCTGCCGCGACCGACCGCGAGCACGTTCGGCAACACCGACGGCCTGGCGCAGGAACTCCCGCTGCTGGCGATCCGCGGGTTCGGCCAGAGCGAGGTGCAGATGGTTCCGTTGCACATGGCAATGGTTGCTGCGGCAGTGGCCAATGGCGGACAGATGATGGCGCCGTACGCCATCGAGGCGACCTACGACCAGGAGGGTCGAGTGCTCGACGAGACCACTGCGAACGTGTGGAAGACGCCGATCTCACCGGGGACCGCCGAGATCGAGCGACAGCTGATGATCGGTGTCGCCGAGCGCGGCACGGCGAGTTGTTGCATCGCGTTGGACGGTGGGATCCCGGTGGCCGCCAAGACCGGCACCGCCGAGCTCGGCGTCGCGTCCAATCCCGATTTGTCGCATGCCTGGATCCTTGCGTTCGCTCCCGCTGACGATCCGCAGTATGCGGTGTCGGTGGTGCTCACCAACGTGCAGTCGACCGCCGACGTCGCCGCCACCGGTGGTCGCCTGGCCGGGCCGCTCGCCAAGGGCATGCTCGACTTCCTCCTGACAGGCCCCGGCGCACAGCCCGTCGCCCCCGCACCGGGAACCGGAGGGTGAATGTGTTACTGATGGTGTCTGACACCACGAGCAACACGTGGCTGCAGCTCACAGGTGGTGACCAGTCGGTAAACTTGTCCAGCGCTGCGTACCGACGTGGCGGCGGAGAAAGCACACAGTGACCAACAACGGGCAGGCGACGGTCATCAACGACCGATACGAGATCCACAAGCGGATCGGACGCGGCGGCATGGCCGACGTGTTCTCCGCGCGCGATCTGCTGCTCGACCGCCAAGTCGCCGTGAAGGTCCTGTTCCCCGAGTTCGCCACCGATGCCAACTTCGTCGAGCGGTTCCGGCGCGAGGCGCAATCGGCAGCCAGCCTCTCGCACCCCAACATCGTGAACGTCTACGACTGGGGCAAGTACGAAGGCACCTACTTCATCGTGATGGAAGAGGTACAAGGGCGCACACTCGCCGAGGTCCTGTCGACCAACAAGCAGCTCACCTCCAAGCAGGCCGCCGAAATCGCCAGCGAGGTGGCAGCCGCTCTCGGGTTCGCCCACGACAACCACGTCGCCCACCGCGACATCAAGCCGGCGAACATCCTGATCGGCACGAACGGCCAGGTGAAGGTGGCCGACTTCGGCATCGCCCGCGCCCTGAACGCACCCACCGAGTCGAACCTCACCCAGGTGGGTTCGGTGATGGGCACTGCCACGTACTTCTCGCCCGAACAGGCCCAGGGAGCGCAGCCCGACCCGCGCAGCGACCTGTACTCGCTCGGCATCGTCATGTACGAGATGGTGGCGGGCAAGCCGCCGTTCACCGGCGAGAACCCGGTGAGCATCGCCTACAAGCAGGTACACGACGCACCGCAGCCGCTGGTACAGATCGTCGCCGACGTGCCCCGGTCGTTCGAGGCGATCGTCGCCAAGCTGCTCGCGAAGGATCCCAAGCTGCGTTACCCCAGCGCTTCCGCGTTGCGCGACGACCTGCGCCGATTCCGTAATGACGAACCCGTGCAGGCGCTCGCGGCGGCACAGGGCGCTGCAGCGGCTGCAGGAGTCGTCGCCGGAGCGACCACCCTCAACCCGACCACGGCGCCCACCGGGATGATGCCGACCGCCGCGGCCCGCTCGACGACCGTGCCGTCGACCGGCATGATGGAAGCCGGGTACCCGACCGGAGCCTCCGCCGACGCCATGTACTACGACACCAACGGGTCGCGCACCGGTTGGTACGCGCTCGGAGCGTTCGTGGCACTGATCCTGTTGGTCATCGGTGGGGTCCTGCTGTTCCAGGCGCTCGGCGGTGACGGCAGCGGAGGCGAGGAAACGACCCAGTTCGTCCTCGACGACTACACGAGCCGCCCGCTCCCCGAGGTCACCGCAGACCTGACCGCGAAGGACATCCGCTTCACCACGACCCGCGAGGAGAACAACCTCGTGCCGCCGAACTTCGTGCACCGGACCGATCCGGTCGCCGGGACGCTGATCCTGCAGGACCAGATCGTCGAGGTCTTCTACAACCCCGACACCCAGCTGGTGCCGATCCCGAATGTGGTCGGGTTGTCATCGGAGGCAGCTCGAACCCGCCTCGCAACCGATGGATTCGTGGTCGGCGAGATCACCACCGTCGAGCGCGAGGACATCGCGCAGGACACCGTCATCAGCAGCGACCCAGCACCCGAGACCCCGGCACTTCAGGGTTCCGAGGTCAATCTGGTCGTGTCGGCGGCACCGTCGAGCGTGCAGGTTCCTGGCGAGGTGATCGGGATGTCCGAGATCGACGCCCGCGGCGTGCTCTCGGCTCCGCCGTACGAGTTCGTCGTCACCACCGACGTCCGATCGAGCCCCACCGTGGCGGCCAACACCGTGATGGAGATCCGACCCGGACCCGGAGAACTGGTCGAGAAGGGCCGCGACGTCCTCATCATCGTGTCGAGTGGGCCCGAAGACGTCCGCGTCCCCGTCGTGGTCGGCCGCACCGAGGCCCAGGCCCGCAACACCCTCACCGAGATCGGCCTGATCCCGGTGGTCAACTTCCAGGACGGCAACTTCGGCGCCGCCGAGGACGGACGAGTCATCTCCCAGAGTCTGCCGGTCGGATCGAGGGTCCCGCCGGGAACCGAGGTCAACGTGGTCGTTGCCCGAAACACCGCCCCACCGTCCACGACGATCCCGCCGACCACCACGACGACGACACCGGCGACAACGACCACGACGGCGCCACCCGCGTCGACCACCACCACCGTCCCCTGACGGTTCGAAGACTCGTCTCGGCGCTCAGCCGATGCGGGACAGGAACGTGCGCAGCAGGTCGTGACCGTGACCGGTCAGGATGCTCTCGGGGTGGAACTGCACACCTTCGACCTCGAGGTTTCGATGCCGGATCCCCATCACGACACCGTCGACACTGCGGGCCGTGACGACCAGTTCGTCGGGGATGCTGTCGGGGGCCAACGTGAGCGAGTGGTAGCGAGTTGCGGTGAGCGGTGACGGCAGGCCGGCGAAGACCCCGGCGCCCTCGTGCAGGATCGGTGACGTCTTGCCGTGCATCAACTCGGGCGCACCCACGACGTCGGCGCCGTACACGTGCCCGATCGCCTGATGGCCGAGGCACACGCCGAACACCGGTGTCCCCCGCGCAGCGAAGGCCCCGATCGCATCGCAGATGATGCCACTGGTCTCCGGGCGACCCGGCCCGGGCGAGAGCAGCACGGCGTCGGGCGCGAGGGCCACTGCGTCGTCGACGGTGAGCTGGTCGTTGCGCACCACCACCGGGTCGGCGCCGAGCTCACCGAGATACTGCACCAGGTTGTAGACGAAGCTGTCGTAGCTGTCGATCACCAGGACGCGAGGGGCCGACGTCGAGGTTCCGGCCGTGTTCGCACTCATGCTCCAAGTATGGAGTGCGGGGGTGTGTTGTACGCACCGTGAATGCACCGCCGCCCCGATCACGTATGCTCGAAGCCGCATGGCTCCCCCGAAGCGAAAGACTGGCGGTGGACGGGTCACCCCGAAAGGGACGCGACCGGAAGATCGTTACGTCAGTACCAGCAGCAGCGACCAGACCCGCGGCGAACACCACGATGTCGCGGCATCGTCGCGTTACACGCCCAAGACGCAGCCGCGCCAGCTGGTGCCGCCGAACTGGATCCCCGTGATCATGATCGTGCTGCTGATCGGCGGCGGCCTCATGATCATGGCCCGCTACCTGATCTTCACCGACAGCAACATCCCGACCCTCCTCGGCCTCGTGATGATCCTCGGTGGGCTCTACACCGCCACCAAGTGGCGCTAGCAACGCCGACCGCCAACCTTCAGCGCTCGCCGAGGCCGGCGTCGTAGGAGGCCGACACCAGTGAGTGAACCCCTGCACGACCTGCGACCGAAGTCGCCGCGTTGGACCCACATCGCTCTGCGCGTCTCCGACATCGACGCCACAATCGAGTGGTACACCGAGTTCACGCCGCTCGAAGTGCTCGACCGACGCGAGGACGACGACGGCTACGGCGCCTGGCTGGGCCACTCCGACAGCGGTCAGTTCCCGTTCGTCTTCGTGATCGCGCAGTTCCACACGCACCGCGACCCGTTTGCCCCAGCGCCGATCAGCAGCTCGGGCCCGTTCAACCACATGGGCATCGAGTTGCCCGACCGATCCGGCGTCGACGACGTCGCTCGACGAGCCGAGGCGGCCGGCTGTCTGGCGATGCCGCCGACCGACATGCCCGATCCGATCGGCTACATCTGCATGCTGCGTGACCCTGACGGGAACATGGTCGAGTTCTCCCACGACCAGGGCGTCTACCAGAAGGTCCGTGAGGTGTGGGGAAGTCGCGAGACCGGCGATGGATGAACCACACTCGTGTGATTCACCCCCAGGTTGTCCACAATCCTGTGGACAACTCCCCTTCGACGGGCGCCGGTGACGATCACTCGAAGAGTGGAGCGACCTCGGTCATGTCCTCGAGACAGTGTCTCGGGGGTGGTGGATCCTCATCAGGAGCCATCGTCAACCTCAATTCCACCCCGCAGACATCGCACCGATACCTGCGGTTCACCTTGCGCAACTCGCCGGCCGGCAGCGGCTCGGGGGGCATCGAGGTCATGCTGCGCAGCATCATGATCCCGGTTTTCCACAGGACGTAGCCGAAGGCCACCCCGAACCCGACCCACATCACGGTCGAGAAGGCGGGCATCACGACACGCTATCCGCTGCAGGTTTGCGCTGCGGGCGTCGGATCTGGAGTTCTGCGTGAGCACCCGTCGCCGGCCCGGCGCTGTGCGATCGCACAGAATCACCACTCGACGACCTCCGGTTCGGTGGGTTCGTCGATACCGAAGAGGGTGTCGAGCACGCGGGCAATATCGGCGATGTCGGCGTCGTCGAGGTGGATCGCGAACTGCGCTTGCAGCGCGCGGCGGTAACTCACGTTCATCTCTCGCCACAGCCGACGGCCGGTGCGCGTGAGCTCGATGTCGACGGCCCGGAGGTCAGCGCCCGGTACCTCGCGGTGACGGGCGATCCACCCCTCTTCCTGCAGCCGGTCGAGTCGGCGACTGAGGCTCGACGGTGGGAGTCGGAGGTCAGCAGCCACATCGAGTGGTCGTGCACGACCGCCGAGACGTTGGAGTGACGCGAGCACGTCGAACCATCCGAGCGGGATGTCCCAGTCGGCGCGCAACTCCTCGTCGAGCCCGCGCTCGATCTGGCCGACGAGGGCCTGCAGTCCACGCCACGCCGCGATGCGAGACGAGTCGAGGCGTGCCATCGGCAGTGCTCAGCCCGTGGCGCGGATCGCTGCGGCGAAGGCCTGTGTTGCCTCGTTCACCTCGTCCGCAGTGACCACCAGCGGCGGCATCCACCGGATCGTGCGGTTGCGGGTCCCGGCCTTCATCAGGATCACCCGGTGCTCGCGCAGGCAGTGCGCCACCACAGCGTCAGCGCGTTCGGGGGTGTCGAACTCGGTTGCCACCATCAGGCCACGACCACGCACGTACAGCAGCGCCGCGTCGAGCTGTTGCATCTCGCGGAGTGCGTCGATCAGTTGGTTGCCCCGTGCGTGGACGTTGTCGAGGAAGCCCGGTTGGGTGAGCACCTCGATGGTTGCCAGCGCCGCCGCGCACCCGATCGGATTGCCGTTGGTCGAGCCGCCCTGGCTGCCGACGCGCCAGCTGGCATCGATCGACCGGCTCATCCCGAGCGCCGCAAACGGGAACCCAGACGCGATGCCTTTGGCCATGCAGAGCATGTCGGGTTCGACGTCGTGGGCCTCGATGGCGAACATCTTGCCGGTGCGCCCGAACCCGCTCTGGACCTCGTCGGCGATGAACAGGATTCCGTGCTCTCGGCACCGCTCTGCCAGTCCACTCATGAACCCCGCTGGCGTGGGGATGTACCCACGTTCACTGATCACCGGTTCGATGACGATCGCAGCGATCTCCTCCGCGATCACCTGGGTCTGCAACAGACGGTCGAAGTCGCGCAGTGCACGACTGATCTCGGCTTCCTGGTCGGAGGCGTGTGGATCGGGGAACGATGCCACGAAGACACCCGGCGGGAACGGGCCAAATCCGGCCCGGTCGATGGCCCGTGCGGTCGACATCGCCATCGTGAGATGCGTGCGTCCGTGGAAGGCGCCATCGAACACGACGATGTTGTGGCGGCCGGTGGCGTGCTTGGCGACCTTCACCGCCGTCTCGAGGACCTCGTCGCTCGAATTCGCGTAGAAGAAGGTGTCGATCGACGGTGGCGTGATGTCGTGGAGCCTCGCGGCGAGCGGCTCGAGGAGGTCGTGCGTGTACACGTTCTGCTGAGCGTGAATGAATCGGGCGGCCTGGTCGGCGATCGCCTGCACCACCTTGGGATGCGAGTGCCCGGTGGACGCCGCGGCGATGCCTGCGGTGAAGTCCAGGTACTCGATGCCGTCGACGTCGACCACCCGGCAGCCGTGGCCACTCACGACGTGCAGCTCAGTGGTCTTGGCCCAGACGTTCGACATGTGCGAACCGGGGGAGGTCATCGCAGGAGCCTAGGCGTCGAGTCCGGCAGTGGCCGCGATCGCATCATCCCAACTGGCGCGGTCGAGGAACAGCTTGCGGGTCGGCATCACCCACCTCGGCGCGTTGAGCCCCAACGCGCCATGGAGCCGTCCGTTGCGCCCGTACAGCGCGAGGAACTTGCGATCCGCGACCGAGCCGGCGACCACCTGTACCCGATCGCCGGCGGCCGCACGTCCGAGGAACTGGAGGCGATGCTCGAACTGGTCGCTCCAGAAGAACGGCAAAGGTTCGTACGGCTCGAGGGGTTCGCCTGCGGCGAGGTGCCCCAGGTTGAGTGCCACATGTCCGCCCTGTTCAGCAGCGTTCGTCCAGTGCTCGACGCGCATCTCCTCGTCGAACAGCCCGTTCGGCCAGCGGGTGATGTCGCCCCCCGCAAACACCCCGCTGACGACCGCGCCGTTCACGTGGAGGGCGTTGAGATTCGCATCACAGACCACGCCGTCGCGGAGTCGGAGCCCACTTCTCTCGAGCCACTGCGTGTTCGGGGTGACCCCGATTCCGACGACGATCGCGTCAGCTGGCACGATCTCGCCGCCGACCATGCGCACCCCGTCAGCTGTCAGTCCGTCGATCAGCACACCACATCGGACATCGACGCCATTCGCGCGATGCAGGTCGGCGATTGCCATGCCCATCTCGGCCCCGAGGCCGCGGACGAGCGGGGCGCTGGCGCCCTCGAGTACGACGACGTCGTTGCCGAGCTTCTTGGCCGTGGCTGCCGCCTCGAGTCCGATGAATCCGGCTCCGACCACGACGACACGGCGTCCGCCCGTGGCGATCTCGTTGCGTAGGCGCAGCGAATCGTCGAGGGTGCGGAGTTCGTGGACGTGGTCGAACGCTTCCTGCCCGGCGAGCCGGCGGGGGCGGGCACCCGTAGCGATCACCAGTCCGTCGAAGCCGAGGACGGACCCGTCGGCCAACGTGAGTTCGCGACCCGACAAATCGAGCGACGTGGCCGCGTTCCCGAGACGCCATTCGACGTCGAGGTCGTCGAACACGTCGGGTTGGCGGAGATGGATCCGGTCGGGTTCCCACTCTCCCGACAGCAGCTTCTTGGACAGCGGCGGCCGGTCGTACGGCCGGTGCACCTCGTCGCCGACGACGACGATCGAGGTGGCAACGTCATGGTGTCGGAGCGTTTCCGCGGCGCGCAGCCCCGCAAGTGATGCGCCCACGACGATCACCCGATCGAAAGACACCGTGTCATCGCTGTCGGTCATGGCGGCCACGATGCCACGGTTCGGCCCCCGACGGAAAGCCGCTCGGGTAGAGACCGGCATCGGCAGTAGCTTCTCGGCATGCCTTCCGCTGAAGCCCAGACGCGCGCGACCCTGACCTTGCCGACGGCCACTGCCGTCAACGAGATGATCGAGCAGTTGTTCCCGGGCTCGAACAACACCTGTGATTCGATCGGCGCCGACTTCGCGATCGCGCGTCGGGAGATCTGCGACGCCGAACTCCGACCAGGGGCATTCGTGTCGGGTCCGTCGCAGTTCGGGCTCGCCGACGCCGCGCTCTGGTATCTGGTGTTCGGCGCCACCGGCCGCATCGAGCCGATGGCGCTGACCTCGGAATTGTCGATCCGTTTCCTGCGACCGGCGCAGGGCAAGGTGCTGTGGGCCAAGGCGACGCTCGACGTCGCAGGACGGCGCAACGTGGTCGGCACCGTGCGTGTGTGGTGCGACGACCGCTCCGAGAAGCCGACCGCCACCGCCCAGGGCACCTACGTCCTCCCGCTGTGATGGACAACACGGGTCAAACCCCAGTTGTCCCACCGGCCCGGACCGGTGAGCGACCTCGGTTCCACCTGGCGATGCCCGTGCACGACCTCGCCGCCGCTCGCAGGTTCTACGGCGAGCTGCTCGGCTGCCCCGAGGGGCGCAGCAGCGACGCCTGGGTCGACTTCGATCTGTTCGGTCATCAGTTCGTGGCCCACCTCGACCACTCCGGCGCGCCGGGCGCGACGCTGACCAACCCGGTCGACGGCGACGACGTGCCGGTACCGCACTTCGGCGTGCTGTTGTCACCGGACCAGTGGGACGCCCTGGCCGCGCGATTGCGGACGGCAGGTACGACCTTCGTGATCGAGCCGCACACCCGCTTCGCCGGAGAAGTCGGTGAACAGTCGACGATGTTCCTGCTGGACCCGTCCGGCAACGCACTGGAGTTCAAGGCCTTCGCCGACGACGACCAGGTCTTCGCCCGGTGAGCCCCGAGTGACGATCGTCGTCGCCGGAGCGGCCGATCCCCGACTCGACGACTACCGATTGCTCAACGACCAGGCATTCCGCCGCCGCTACGAGGGCGACGAGCTGTTCATCGTGGAGGGCTTCGTGGCAATCGACCGGCTGATCGAGTCGGGTCACGCGATCCGGTCGGTGCTCCTCGCGCCGTCGCGAGTGGAGCGGTTCGCACACCACGAGGTGGAGCTCGCAGCCGAGAATGTCCCGGTGTTCGTCGCCGAGCGCACCGTGATCGCCGAGGTGGTCGGATTCGATCTGCATCGCGGGGTGATTGCCTGTGCCGAACGCCGTCCGGCGGTGAATCTCGTCGAGTTGCTCGACGGAGCGACCCGGATCGCCGTGCTCGAAGGCCTGAACGACAACGAGAACCTCGGGGCGATCGCCCGCGCCGCCAAGGCCTTTCGCATCGACGGCCTACTGATCGATCCGACCTGCACCGATCCCTACAGCCGGCGCACGGTCAGGGTCAGCATGGGTGAGGTGCTGACCCTGCCGATTGCCCGCGCAGCGCCGGACGAGTGGCCGGGCGTGCTGACCGAAGTGAGCGCTGCGGGCTTCGAGGTGTGGGCGATGACGCCATCAGCCACCACCGATGATCTCTGGACGGTCGACCTCCCCGATCGAGTAGCGGTGCTCCTCGGCGCCGAGGGACCCGGGCTGACACGAGCCGCCCTCACCGCCGCCGACCGTCAGGTGCGAATCCCGATCAGCGCCGACGTCGACTCACTCAACGTCGGCCAAGCCGCCGCCGTCACCTTCGCCGCTCTCACCCGCCCGAAGTGAGACAGGGGTCCAACCCCTTGAACGCAGAGGTTTTCATCTGGATCAGTGGGCGAACTCGACGTTCGGGAGGATGCGGTTCATCCAGCGCGGCAGCCACCACGCCCGGTTGCCGATGATGTACAGCGTGGCGTGAACGAGCACCAACCGGATGAGGAAGGCGTCGAGCAACACGGCGGTGCCGAGGATCAGGCCCATCTCCTTCATCGGCAACGTGCCGGCGATGGCGAAGGTGTAGAACACTGCGATCATCACCCCTGCTGCGGCCACGATCGGCCGACCGGTGTGACCGAGTGAGCCCCGCACCGCCTCCGCAGCATCGCCCGAGCGTTCGAAGTGCTCACGGGTCGAGGCCAGGAGGAACACCGTGTAGTCCATTGAAATGGCGAACACCAGTGTGAAGAAGAACAGCGGTGCCCACGAGGTGAGGTACCCCTGACTCTCGAAGCTCAGCAGGCTCGATCCGATGCCGTGCTGGAACACCAGGGCTCCCACGCCGAAGGCCGCGGCGACCGACAACAGGTTGAAGATGACGCCGACGAACGCGACGATCACCGCCTGCAGAGCGATCATCAGCAAGATGAACCCGAGCACCAGCACCACGCCCATCACGAGCGGTGCCTTCTTCGAGAGGGTCCGGTCGAGGTCGAAGTTCTCGGCGACCGGACCACCGACGAGTACGCCGTCGGGCAGTTCGGTTCGCAGCGTCGGGATCAGCGCCAGCGCCTCGGCGGATGACGGGTCGTAGGCGCCGACGGCCTGGATGATGCGTGCACCCTCGATGCCGGGTTGCGGCGGGAAGGCCATCACGATGCCCTCGGTGGCCATCACGTGATCCGCGACGGCTTGCGCATCGGCTCCAGCGGGCACGATCACCTGGATCGGGCCGGGTCCACCGGGACCGAAGCCATCGGCGATCATGTCGTAACCCTGCCGGGCCTGTTCGTCCTCGGGCAGCACGGTGATGCCGGGCATCCCGGTCTTCAGACCGAGCAGCGGGAGAGCCAACGACAGGAGTATGACGACGGCACCGGCCGCAACGATCACCCTGCGGGCCTGGATCCGGTCGGCGAGCGTCGCGAAGAACTCGCTGTGGTGGTCGCCCTTGCGATGCCACGGAAGTGCGAACTTGTCGATGCCGGGCCCGAGCAGGGCGGGCAGCAGGGTGAGCGCTGCGAGGAGGACGAAGCTGACGGACAGCATCATGCCGGCCGCCATCGAGCGGAACGCGGGGATCGGCACGAGCAACACGGCCGACAGACTGACCAGCACGGTGATCCCCGAGAAGAGCACGGCCTTGCCGGCGGTGTCCATGGCGATACCGGCGGCGTGTTGTGGATCTTGGGGATGCGCGTGGAGCGCCGCCCGGTACCGGGTGACGATGAAGAGCGCGTAGTCGATGCCGAGCGCGAGCGCGAACATCATGGCGAAGTTGAGCGTCCAGATCGACAGGTCGGTGACCTGGGTGATCCCGAACAGCACACCCATCGAGGCGAGCAGGCCAGCAGCGGTCAACACGAGAGGAAGACCGGCGGCGGCGAGCGTGCCGAAGGCGATCACCAGGATCACCGCCGTGACCGGCCACGTGAGGATCTCCGCTTTCAACATGCCCTCGCGGTTGACGGCGTTGAAGTCGTCCCAGAACGCCGGAGAGCCGGTCAGCGCGACGGAGATCTCGTCGCCCGCGACCTCGTTCGACAGCTCCCCGATGTCGTCGCCGAGTCGCTGCGCGGCGCGGACGGCTTCGGTGGGATCGACGTTGGCACCGGCCTGGATCATGACGGTCTGGCCGTCCATTCCCGGCTGCGGTGGCATCGGCTGGCCGAAACCGTCCTCGGTGCCGATCAAGGCGTTGACGTCGTCGATCACCCGCTGGAATGCCGGATCGTCGATCGGGGTCGACTGGCTCTGGATCACCACGACGGCGGATTGCGACGACAGGCCGCCGAACTGCTGGTCGATCACGTCGCGAGCGGCGAGCGACTCACTGCCATTGACCTCCCACATGGCACCCGAGAGTGCATGTTCGAGCTTGGGTGCGAACACGCCGAGCCCGATCGCCAGGACCGCCCAGGTGATGACCACCACCTTGCGGTGTCCGTGCGCCCAGCGTCCCATTCGCGCGAGCAGTGGGTGAACGACATCGGTCTCCATGTCGTCGTGATGGTGAAGCGGTTGATGGTCATGTAGCGATGAATGGGACAATGGTGGTGGGTCGAGGTCGGTACTCATGTCAGGGGTTCCTTCTGGGTTGCGGGGCGAATGGGGGGCTGGGGAGAGCGGGGCTACGGCTCAGACGGCGAAGGTGCGGGCGTCGTCGGCGACCTGCTCGCGTAGGCGGTCGCAGACGATGGCGCACAACGGCATCAGGCTCGGGTCGGTGACGGAGTAGTAGGCGGCAGTGCCCTCGGTGCGTCGGCTGACGATCCTGGCGTCGTGCAGCACGCGAAGGTGCTTGGACACATTGGCCTGGCTCGTGCCGAGACGATCGACGAGTTGGCCAACGTTCTGTTCGCCGTCGTCGAGCAGGGTGCGGATGATGCCGAGGCGCGTTGCATCGCCGAGCACACGGAATCGTTCGGCGACGTATTCGAGTAGTTCGAGTGGGAGCGCCTTCGGCATGGACAGCACTCTATGACTATTGAGTGATGAAGGCAACCTCGGGTTCCTCGCGGCGACGCGACCGGGCGGAGTGGTCGGCCCGCCACGTCGACGACACCAAGTCAGCGCCGGGCGCCCAGGCGGCGCGATCGTGTGGGTCAACTCGCTCGGCGACCAGACATCGATTCACCTTCCCCCCGACGACCTGCTCACGGTGCTCCCCGGCACATGGGTTACGCGTCAGTTCATGTGCCGAAAACGACGACGGCCCCCAGCTGAGCCGGGGGCCGTCGTTGGAATTCGTTGGGTCAGTCGGAGGATTCGGAAACTTCCTCGCGCGGTTCGGGGGCTTCCCCGAGGCCGAGCTTGGCGAAGATTTCCGCCTTACGGAACTCGAAGTCGTCCTCGTCGACGTCGCCGGCTGCGAACTTCTCGTTCAACAGGCGGAACTCCTCGAGCAGCGCATCCTCGTCGGGGCCGTCATCGGCCTCGTCGTCGGAGTCCGAGGACTTGCCGTGTCGAACAGCGAGTTTCTCGGCCTTGCGCTCCTTCTTGCGGAGCTCTCGTTGACGCTTCTGGTAGGACTGTGGGCTTCGAGCCAATCGGAACGCCTCCTCAGACGATCTTGACGTCGACCGCTTCGGGGCCCTTGCGGCCCGCAGCGATCTCGAACTCGACGGTGTCGCCATCGTTCAACGAACGACGGCCAGTTCCCTGGATGTTCGAGTAATGCACGAAGACGTCGTCGCCGTCGTCGCGAGAGATGAAACCGAAGCCCTTCTCGTCATTGAAGAACTTCACTGTACCTGTGGCCATTTCGGCTCCTTGTTGAAATCGGAGCCACCGTTGACTCACGTTTACAAAGGTGAGGCTAGTGACGGTTGTGCGATTGTCCACCACGCGACGACGTGCGAAACCCCGTCGTTCGGTCAGCCCGCAGCGGTCAGTTCGAGCCGTCGACGCGGGTCGAGCACCACGAACGGGCGATGCCCAGTGAGCGCGAGTCGGGTGAGGATCACCGAGGCCATCGCCACCCCCACGACTCCGGCGAGCGTCAATGCGATGTCGTCGACGCCCAGGCCGTAGAGCAGCCAGAGTGCCGCCTCGACGAGGGCGATGATCCAGGTCGTCGACGACACACCCGACAATCTCCTGGTACGTAGCGAAGCGACCACCGCCGGCATCAACTGCACCCCGTACGACAACCCGACCGCCACACCAGCGAGCTCCCAACCGCCGATCACCAGGAACGGCAGCGGCACCATCCCGAGGCCGAACATGCCGAGCGCAAACCCTGGCAACGCCGCACGTCCGACCGAACGGGCGAAGAACCACGCCATCACGCTGTACAGCACGAGCGACACGATCGACACCGGTACCAGCGCCCAGACGCCGACGACCGATCCGTACGTCAGCCACCAGCCGTTGATCGCCAGACTCACGCCGATCCAGGTGGCCGAGACGCCGTCGACGCGGCCGGTCCGGGCGATGCGGCGCGCCTGTGGGAACGCCATCCAGGATCCGAGGACCGTTGCGACGATGACGAGGAAGTTGAGGGCGAGGTTCATGGTGGCAGTCGGTATTTCGATGTAAGTGGCTAATGAGCGTTAGTACCTTACAGTCTCCAACTGGGTTACGCTCGCATCGTGTACGTCACATCTGGCCGCGACACCGAGGTTCGCCTCACCATCGAGGCGTTGGTCGACCTCGTCAACGCGCTCGCCGATGCCGCCTCGGAGCCCAACGCCGAGGATGTCGACGTCCGCACGTTGCTCCACGAGCATCGGTTCAGCCGTGCCGCCGCAGCGTCGGGGCGCGCCATCGACCGCGTCGAGGAACGTGTGGGGTCGATGGTCGCCACGTTGCTCGCCCTGCCCGAGTCCGAGCCGGAACCGACGATCACCTGGATCAATGGGCAGCTCTCGGGGATCCACATCACTCCGTCGCTGACCGCCCACGACGGCGCCGACCTCCACATCCACTGGACGCCGACGTCGGCGACGTTCGACGACCAGGCAATCGCGGACTTCCTGATGGCACTCTCGCACGAGGTGTGCGACCACGGCACGTCCCGGTTCGGCACGTGCGCAGCGAGCGACTGCGAGCACCTTTTCTACGACGTCACCCGAAACGGCTCACGCAAGTTCTGCGCCGACCCCCGGTGCGCCAGCCGCACCCACACCGCCGACCACCGCAAGCGCCAACGTGTTACTCGTGGTGTCAGACACCACGAGTAACACTCAGAGGCGGCCGGCGTCGAGACGCAGCACCTGGTCGGCGCGGTCGAAGGCGACCGCACGGTGCGACACGGCGATCACCGTCATGCCGGCGTCGGCGAGATTGGTCCACAACTGCACCTCGGTCTCGACATCGAGCGCACTCGACAGGTCGTCGAGCACGACGAGTTCGGGTGCGTGCACGAGCGCCCGTGCCGTGGCCAACCGCTGACGTTGGCCACCCGAGAGCCGCAGCCCGCGCGGGCCGATCAGCGTGTCGGCGCCGTCGGGCATCTCGGCGATGTCGTCGGCAATCGCTGCGAGCCGGAACGCGCGGTCGAGCGCGTCGGGTTCAGCGGGCCCGAGGCTGACGTTGTCGGCGACACTGTCGGAGATCAGCTGCGGTACCTGCGACAGGAAGGCCGCGTTCGGTGGCACGAGGAACGCCGAGCGGTCGTCGATTTCGTCGCCGTTCCAGCGCACCGAGCCCTCGATGTCGGCCTGCCATGCCAACCCGAGCAGGGCCCGTAACAGCGTGCTCTTGCCAGCGCCAACCGGGCCGGTGATCACCACGAACTCGCCGCGGTGGATCGTGAACGACACCTCGTGCAGCACTCGGCGATCGCCGTACGCGACCGTGAGTCCGTCGACATCAAAACGCTCGAGCGGTACTCGATCGGGCCGGACCACATCGGGTCGAGCACCGTGGTCGCGTGGGTCGATCGGCAGTGCGCGCGAGCGCACCGTGTTGCGGGCATCGACGTCGGCAACGAGCGCGCTCATCCGAGCGAATGCGACGCCGGCCTGCTTTCGGCGGGCGAGCACTCGACCCACCATGCGCGGCAGGAAGCTGAGCCAACCGAGGTACGCGGTGAACAGTGCGAGTGTCGCCAGGTCGAATGCTCCCGACGCGATCGCACCAGCACTCACGAGCAGCACGAGACCCAGGCCGACGTCGGCCGCTCCCTGGCTGAAGGCCATCACGCCCTCGTCGAGCACTCGGTCGCGAACCGCCGTGTGTCGGCGACGATCGACGAGCACCCGCAGCCGAGCCAGCATCGGCTCGGAAGCGGCGTTGACCTTCACCGTGGTGGCTGCCGCCATGATGTCGCCGAGCAGACCGGTGACATGCTCGGTCGCCTCACGATCGGCGGCCCGGAACTCCTTGATGCGGGTGTCGAGCACACGCGTCACCAGCGCCACGGCCAGCAGCGGGAACACCAGGACTACCGCCGCACTGGCGTCGGCAGCTCCGAGCACGAACCCGGCGATCACCGTGAACACGAGGCCGCCAGAGATGTCGACGATGCCGTCGACCAGGTTGGCGACGTCTTCGGTGTCGTCGCGGAAGTGGGTCACCGCCGACCCCGCTGAACCGACGGGCTGCCCGGCGTGGATACCGCCACTGGCCATCTGGGCGCTGAGCATGTTGGCGCGCAGCAGCGTCTGCATGTGGAGCCAGACTCGCGTCCAGATCAACGCTCCGTGGTGGATCGCGACCATGCGGATCGTCTCGCTGACGGCAATCGCCACCGACCACCGGATCGTCTCGGTCGAGTCGCCCCGCTCGAGGGCGCCGTAGCCCCGTGCGAGCAGGAAACCGGTGATCGCCGGCATCGTGAAGAACACGACGAACAAAAACCAGCCGAGCCAGAACTCCTTCGGACGGTGCTGCGCGACGCGCCAGGCCAGACCCCACACTCCGGCGACCGGAGCCGGGACTTGATCGGCCGGCACCTTCATGTCGCCGCCGTCGGGAGTCGCCTCCGGATGGATCACCGCAGTCACGTCGACACCTCCGAGCGATCCACGACCGAGGCATCGTCGCGTGCGGCCCGTGCTTCGTCCAGCCGTTCGCCTTCGAGCGACATCGTGAGGAGACGGGCGAAGCGACTGTCGTCGTCACCGACGAGGTCGACCCGACTGCCATGTTCGATGATGCGACCGTGATCGAACACCACGATCTCATCCACCGAGTGCAGCGTGGTCAACCGATGGGCGATGATGAGCGTCGTCCGGCCACCCATGAGCTCGACGACGGCTGCCTCGAGGCGTTGCTCGGTCTCGGGATCGACGCGAGCGGTCGCCTCGTCGAGCACCAGCAGATCGGGGTCGCGCAACCACACCCTGGCAAGCGCGAGAAGCTGCGCCTCGCCGGCCGACAGCCCCGCTCCGCCCGCACCGAGCGAGCGTTCGATTCCCCCCTCGGCGAGCGCTCCGAGACCGACGCGTTGCAGCGCATCGATCACGGCATCGTCGGTGGGTTCGTCGTCGAAGAGCGTGACGTTGTCACGCAGCGAGCCGGCGAACAACTCGACCTCCTGCGGGACGAGCGCAACACGGCGTCGGAGTTCGTCGAGCGAGATCTCGTCGATCGGGACTCCCCCGAGTGAGACGGAGCCGCCGGTGGGTTCGACGAGCCGGAGTACGAGCCGCGAGAACGTGGTCTTGCCGCTTCCGGTACGTCCCACGATCCCGACGGAACGGCCTGCCTCGATCCGGATGTCGACGTCGCGTAGCACGGGCCGGTCGTCGCCGTAGTCGAACGCGACGTCGAACGCCTCGATGGTCAGCGGGCCTGCGGGCGGATGCCGTGTGCCGGTGTCGACGATCATCGGCCGGATCCCCAGGAGTTCGGCGACGCGCACCATCGCACCGTTCGCCTTTTGCACGGTCTCGAGTTCGTGGACGACCTCTTCGAGGGGTCGTGCGATCAGCAGTACGTACTGGAACAGCAAGAAGGCGGTGCCGAGTGAGATGGTGTTCGCTCCGACGAGCACCGCGCCGAGCACCAGCGCCAGCACCCAACCGGCGGCGACGGCGCCCTGCACGAACCACCACATCACGAGGAAGGCCCGCTCGCGCCGCACCGCGCTGACGAGGGCGTCTTCACTGTCTTCGACGAAACGCCAGGCGACGTGCTCGGCGGCGCCGTTGGCGCGCAAGTCCTCTCCGGCGGTCAGACGCTCCTCGATGCCGCCGTAGAGCCGTCCGAGTGCGCCCATCTCGTCGGACGACTCCGAAACCGCCCGGTGGCGTCCGCGCAGCACGACGACGAGTGCCATCGCCACGTACACCGCCATGCCCAGGCCGAGGCGCCAGTCGAGCACCGACAGCACGACCACCATGCCGCAGACCAGCAGCGCGGCACCGGCCGCCTTGGTGACGACCTGGCCGAGGAACTCCGACACCGAGGTGATGTCGCCGTCGACTCGTTGGATCAGCTCGCCTGGCGTGTGGGTGCGATGGAACTCGTGGTCGAGACCGAGCACGTGCCGGGTCATCGTGACGCGCAGCTCGTTGGTGGTGCGCCAGGCGAGCACCGTGGCGAGCCACGACACGACGACGGCGAGGAACTGGCTGACCACGGCGATGGCGAGGAAGATCGAGGCGAGCCGCGTGATCTCGGCGCTCGTGGAGCCGTCGGTGGCGGTGTCGACGATCCGACGGATCACGAGCGGGCCGGTGATCGTGAGGCCGGAGGCCAGCGAGACGAGCGCGCCGAGGCCGGCCCAACGCCATCGGTCGGGCCGCAGCAGCGCACCGAGGGCACGCCAACGTCCACCGGTCACCCCGGCCTGCGTCGCCATGTCACCAGTCTCGCCGCTCCCCCATCAGCACCCATCACGAGTTTGTTCGAGATGTGCCTGAGGCTTCAGCGCATAGGGCCCCCAGGCACATCTCGAACAAGCCGCCGGGGAATGATTGCGGGCGCAATCAGGTTGTGCAGAACAATGGGTGTCCACCGACTGAACCACGCCGTGCTCTACGTGCGCGACGCCGAGGCGTCGACTGAGTTCTACGGGTCCGTACTCGGCTTCCGGGTGGTGAACCAGGTTCCCGGTGCCGCGTTCCTGCAGGCACCGGGCTCGACGAACGACCACGACCTCGGCGTGTTCCAGATCGGACCCGACGCCGGCGCGTCCGATGCCGGTCGAACCACCGTCGGGCTCTACCACCTGGCCTGGGAGGTCGACACGCTCGGCGAACTCCAGCGTCTCGCCGGCCTGCTGCGCGAGCATGGGGCGCTCGTCGGTGCGAGCGATCACGGCACCACGAAGAGTCTGTACGCCAAGGATCCCGACAGCATCGAGTTCGAGGTCGTGTGGCTGATCCCTGCCGACCTCCTGACCGCCGACGACATCGCCGCTCGCACCTCGGTGGGCCCACTCGACCTCCCCGCCGAGATCGACCGATTCGGCCGTGATGAGCCGGGCGGCGTCGGCATCTCGAATCCCCGACCACCATCGAACTTCTCTCCAACCCTCCCACCGACCCACAGCGAAAGTGACGTGACGACATGAACATCGACTTCTGGGTCGACCCCGGCTGCCCCTTCTGCTGGGCCACCGCCCGTTGGGCCGTCGACGAGGTGCAGCCGCACCGCGACATCGACATCACGTGGCGTCCGATCAGCTTGTTCTTCACGAACGAGCCCGACCCCGACTCACCCCGGTACGAAGGGTCGAAGTTCACCCACGGTCTGCTCCGGGTCTTGGAGTCGGTGCGCACCACCGACGGCAACGACGGCGTGTTCAAGCTGTATTGGGAGTTCGGTTCCCGCATCCACCACGACAAGGAGACCCCGTTCGACCCGGCCGACGCGCTGGTGACGGTCGGGCTCGATACGTCTCACGCCGCGGCGTTCGACGACGAATCGTGGGATGCCGGGATCCGCGAGGGGATGGACGCTGGGTTGGCGCTCGTCGGCAACGACGTCGGCACCCCGATCATCGCGTTCGACAACTCCGACGGCGTGAAGGCCGGCTACTTCGGCCCGATCATCTCGCGGATCCCCTCCACCGAGAAGAGCGTTGCGATGTGGGATGCCCTCGTGACGATGATGGACATCGATTCGTTCTTCGAGCTCAAGCGCAGCCGCACCGAAAGCCCCCAACCCGGCGACCGCCCCCTCCCCCGCTGACACCAGCCATCCCCGTTCGCGTTCTGTTTTCAGCGGTCCGGGTCACTGGAAAATGTCACGCGAACGGGGTGGGATCTGGTTCCGGGGTGGGATCTGGAGTTTGCACTGACGTCGTGCGTGCGCCTCGACGCATGCCCCACGGCAACAGCACGATGCCGAAGGCAAGCGCGACGACCGCGAGCCAGGGGCCGACGTCGGCGTCGAACGGCACGGTTGCACCGGACATCACCATGACGCTGGCGACGAGCGCGATCAGCCCGAGGACAGCCGAGACGGGGTCGAAACGGTGTGACTGCATGATCAACCTCCAGCGGTCGTAGTCGTCCGGACGAGTGGATCAGTGAGCGATGGCACTGTGATGGCCGGAATCGGATCGACGCTCGACGGAGCGAGTGTCGACGGAGGAGCACTCGGAACAACGGTGGTCGTGGGCGCCCGCTCGCCGATGTTGGAATCGTCGACGACGATGCCGTTGACCTCGCGCAATCCGTCGAGGTCGTACATCGCTCCGAACGGTGTTTGGAGCACCGACCCTTCCACGAAGAACGGTCCCATGCTCGTTGAGATCGACATCGCAGTCGGTCCCTGCGGTTCGCCGCCGCCGACCACCAACGTGTTGTCGGGGTCGAGCAGCGCCTCGCCGTACGCCAGCACCACCCAGCCGTCGGTCGAGATCCCGAGACCATCGTCGATCATGATCCCCTGTCGGTGCTCGAGCACGAGCGGATCGAACGGTCCTGCCCGGAGCAGGTCGGTCGTCGCTTGATCGGGGAACCGATCGCCGGGGTCGTAGACGAACGCACTGAGATCACCGATCCCGACTCGGGCGTCGACGATCACCTGTGGTGGCCCGTCGGGGCCGAGGCGGCTCACCCCTCCGGTCACTACTTCACCGTTCACGACGAGATCGCCACGGTCACTGTCGAGGCGGATCTCCACCGCAACGTTGTCGGCGACGCTCATCTCGATGCCACCGATGGCCGCGGACGCATCGATCGTCAACGGCTCGGCGGGCGTGCCGTCGACCGAGATCCACACCGTGCCGAAGGCCAGCTGGATCGTCTCGTTCCCACCCGGTCGGCCCTCACTGACGTACACCGACCGATTGCCGAATGCCTCGGTGGCGTCGATCCCCAGGCGGCTCATGATCCCGGCGGCGTAGCCGGTGCCGGCGAACAACAGCGCCGGCACAACCAGCCACCACGCCCGACCCCGGATGGCACCGACGAGGAGTCCGACTCCGCACACGAGCGCGGCGGCGCCCAACCACTGCTCGGGGTGGAGGCGACCACCGTTGAACAGATCGATCAGTGCGCCGACTGCGGCCACGATCACCGCCAACCCGAACATGAGGCGACCCAACATCGACGGTTCGCGACGCTTGCGCTGTCGCACTCGGCGGCGCCGGACAGCGACCTCCGACGGATCCGCTGCCTCCGACGGCTCGACGACATCGCCATCGGACACCTCCTCAGCGACCGGCCGCGGGGTCGAGCGCTGGAACGTGCGAGGCACCGACGGCGCGTCGCGCGGGTGCCACAGAGCGAGAGTGAGCCCCATGAGCAGGGCGATCACCGCGACGGGACCGTCCACGAAGCCGACATCGGCGGCAGCAACCAACCAGGGCACACCGACCACGGCAATGGCTCCGCCGATGTACCGCAGCCACGTCAGCCCGGTCCGGTCGGGGCCGAAAAGCGTCAACCACAGCGAGATGTACAGCACCACACCGATGCCACCAGCGAGTGCGAGCAGCACGAATCCGAGACGCACCCACAGCGCGTCCACTCCCAGCCCATCAGCGACGTAGCCTGCGACGCCGAGCACCACCCGATCGGACGGCTCGTCGAACGGCGGCTGCACAGATGGTGTCGCTGCGTCGTGCGAACTGGCCGGATCGGTGTCCGTCACGGAAGGTGCGTTCATGTGATCGACCGTACGGAATCGACGGTCACTTGTACATCGGGGATCACCCCCATTCGACCCTGAACTGTCCGTCACGCACGATGCGACATTCAGGGACATCCCCGATGTCGATCAGGGTCTGGCTGTGCGAGCATGGCGACGTGTTCGACCCGATGTCCCGTCTGCCGACGGTGCCGCGCAGCCCCGACCGGGTGATCACCGGCACCGCCGGTGGCTGGGCGGACGTGTACGGCATCGACCCGACAGTCGTGCGCGTGGCGCTGGCGCTGCTGACGTTCGTCGCCGGTCTCGGTGCTGTGATCTACGCCGTGATGTTCGTGGTGTCCGATTCTCCCGACTCCGCGGCATCCGCTGATCGGGCGGCACGCGACCAGCGACACGATCATCGCCGCGACCTCGCTGTTGCCACTGGAACTGCTGCGGTGCTCGTCGGAGCCCGGTATCTCGGCGTATGGCCTGGTGACCGGATCATGCTGCCCGCCGCCGCGGTGGCCCTCGGCGTGGCGATCGCGTGGACGCGGACGAACCATGCGGTCGAGCGGCGCCATCCGCTGATCCAGCCCATCGTCCGACTGATCGCGGGTGTGGCGCTGTTGATCGCCGGGGTCGCATCGCTCGCCAACCTCACCGGCGGACTCGGCAGTGTCGGGGCGTCGCTCAGCGCCATCGCCGTCGTCCTCGGCGGTCTCGCGATGTTCGGTGCACCCGCCCTCGGGCGCATCTTGCGCGACCTCGACGAGGAGCGGTCGATGCGTATCCGCGAAGACGAACTCGCTCGGGTGTCGGCGCACCTGCACGACTCGGTGTTGCAGTCGCTCGTGCTCATCCAGCGCAGCGACGACCCGCGACGGATGGCCAACCTCGCCCGCCGCCAGGAGCGCGAACTGCGCGCCTGGCTGTACGGCGACGCATCGATCGGCGACCCGGTGTCGCTACACGCGGCCGTCGAAGTACTCACGAGCGATCTCGAAGCCGACCACGACGTGCGGATCGAAGCGGTGATCGTCGGCGATCAGCCGCTCGACGACGAGGCCCGCACACTCATCGCAGCGCTGCGCGAGGCGATCGTGAACGCTGCTCGACACGCCGATGTCGATCGCATCGACGTGTTCGTCGAGGCTGACGACGCCGAACTGACCGGTTTCGTGAGAGACACCGGGCGCGGCTTCGACCCGACTCACATCCCTACCGATCGGCATGGCATCAACGACTCGATCGTCGGTCGCGTGCAGCGTGTCGGCGGCATGGCCACCGTCGAGTCGAACGTCGGCGTCGGCACCGAGGTCGAAGTTCGTATCCCCAGGAGGCGCGGATGACCGAGACTTCTGGGGCACAGACGACCATCCGGGTGGTGTTGGTCGAGGACCATGCACTGTTTCGCTCGGGAGTGCGGCGCGAGTTGGCTGACGTCGATTCCGACGACGACCCCTCGATCGACGTCGTTGGCGAGGCCGCCGACCGCGACGCGGCGATCGACGTCATCCGGTCGTTGCGCCCCGACGTGGTGCTACTCGACGTGCATCTGCCCGGTGGTGGTGGCGACACCGTGATTCGCGGCCTGCGCGACGACGATCTCGACACCCGCTTCCTCGCGCTGTCGGTGTCCGACGCCGCCGAAGACGTGATCGCTGTCGTGCGCGCTGGGGCACGGGGCTACGTCACGAAGACGATCACGATCGACGAACTGGTCGACGCCATCCATCGCGTGCACGCTGGTGACGCCGTGTTCTCGCCCCGGCTGGCGGGCTTCGTGCTCGACGCCTTCGCTGGCGACGTGCCGGTTCCGTCCGATCCAGAACTCGACCAACTCACCGAACGCGAGCAAGAGGTGCTCCGCCTGATCGCGCGGGGCTACACCTATCGCGAAGTGGGCACCCGGCTGCACCTCTCGGTGAAGACCATCGAGAGCCACGTGTCGTCGGTGCTGCGCAAGTTGCAGCTCTCCAACCGCCACCAACTGACCGCTTGGGCGAACGAGCGCCGCATCGTCTGAGCCCTCGACAGCCACGTTTGGGTTGCGTTCCGGGTGGGGCGGGTCACCGGAAACGTCCCGCAAACGTGGCTGATGGCGACGATCAGGCGGTGCAGGCGGTGAGGAGGCGTTGCTTGAAGGCGGCTTCGTCGACCGACCACAGCACCCGGATGTTGGGGTCGGGTCGGCCATGACGGCGGTCGGGGATCGTGCAGCCGCGCGTCGGCCCATCGAGACCGACGACGAGCCATTCGTCGGTGGCCTCGGTGACGATCGAGTCGTCGAGGGCCACAGCCATGGCGATCGGATCGGGGAGGTCGAACCCGGCGAGGCCGGTGTCGAGGCAGTACTGCTCGACGTCGCCGTTGATGTCGATCGCGAACTTGCCCAACGGGCCGACGACAGCCAACGCGGCTTGCTCGGCATCGGTCATCACGGCGAACTTCCGGGAAATGTTCCAGCCGATCATCGTCTTCGCGCCGGGCGCCGCGAACACCGCCGTCGCCGCTTCCGGATCGGCCCACACGTTGTACTCGCCGAGTGCGTCGACGTTGCCGACACCGTCGGGTGAGCCGGCCATCAAGTAGGTGTGACCGAACTTCGTGAGGAGTTCAGGATCGTTCTCGAGCGCGGCGGCGATGTTGGTGAGCGGGCCGAGCGTGACGAGGTCGTGCTGACCGGGCTCGTTCGCGGCGATTGCGAGGAGGACACCGACGGCGTCGTGAGACGTCGCTGCGCGGGAGGGCTCCGGAAGTGGCGCGCCACCCATCCCGTCTTGGCCGTGCACGAACTGTGCGGTGTCGAGCGGACGGGTGAGCGGTCGGTCACGCCCGGCGTGCACCGGAATGTCGGCGCCCCCAGCGAGATCGAGGGTGACGATCGCGTTCCGTACGGCCAGATCCAGCGGCACATTGCCCGCCACGACGGTCACGGCGCGCACGTCGACCGACGGTTCACGAACAGCGAGCACCAGTGCGATCGCGTCGTCGGACGCGGTGTCGGTGCCGATCACGATGCTGCGGCGGGGCATTGCGCCAGTCTCGCCCCTGCCCAACCCGAAATTCGGAACGAACGTCCCGCTCAGCGCCACCTTGACTCCGAATTTCGGGTTGAATGTCCTGTTTCGCGCTCGGGCTGCCAGTCATCCGCGCGCGGCACGGCCGAAACGCACGCCGTCGACGGTGGCCTCCCGGGTCGACGACGAGTCACCGAGCTGCGATTGTTCGGAGGTCAGGTCGTCGGCGATGTCGATCAGGTCGGCGAGGAGACCCCGGACCTCCTCCTGGATGGCGATGACCACTGCCCGATCTGTCGGCTCCGAGAGCAGCCCATCGACGGCGTCACGGCAGTCGTCGGCTACGTCGGCGCCCGGCTGGCGCTCGGCGATGATGTCGTCGACCAACGTCCGAATGGCCGCCGCTGCCCGGTCGAGACCATCGAGCAGTTCGTCGCCGACAACGGCATCGTTGGCGATGGCTCGATCGGCGAGTCGCACGATCGAGGAGGCCGTCGTGAGGGCATCGACCAGCGACGACGACGAGTCGACGAGTCGTTCGACCCTGTCGCGATTTCGACGGCGCAACGGTGCCCAACGGGCGAGGTCCAGCGCGTGGTCCACCGTACCCGACACCCGTTGCAGTTCCCTGTCGATCGTCCCGGAGGCCGATCGCACGAGTTCCCCGTCGCGTTCCGCTGGAACATGGAGGAGTTGCTCGCGGGCCGTTCCGAGCCCGTCCACCGCTCGATCCGCAACCGTCCGCAATCGGTCGGCCAGTTGGTGGCGCGGGCGTGACGGGGCGATTCCGAACGTGACCACGAGGGCAGCGATCACGCCGAACGCCCCGTCGAGCAGTCGTGTCGGCACCCATCCCTCAGAGTCGGGGAGGCTGAACAGGACGACGGCGTTGATCGTCGCGTAGGTGACGGCCAGTTCCTTGTCGAAGAGCACTCCGGCCAGCAGACCGCTCAGGCCGAGCACGAGCCCCACCTGCCACCATCCGACGCCGAGTGCCACACTCCCGACCTCGGCGACCGCCGTGCCGAGCAACAGCCCGCCGATCATCACCACCGACCGCCAGATCCTGCGTTCGCGGCCCAGGCCCATCGCCACGATCGCGGTGATCGGCGCGTAACCGCCTGGCGAGTCGAGAAGCAGATGGGTGACGAGCCAGGCCAGGCCAGCGGCCGTGGCCATCTGGGTCGCCGGCCACCACCACACCGAGAATCTGCGGCGTACCTCGTTGCGCCCGCGGGGCGGCTCGACGCCCGCTGCCTCGGCGACGGAACGCCTCACGAGCCGGGCAGGAGGGTCGACAGCCACGACGGGAGGGTTCCCCGACGATCGGGTGCGCGAACCGCACAGTGCGGACCGACCGGTCAGAACCACGAGTCGTGGCCGCTGACCACCGCTCAGGTCGCCAAGCGGTGGAGCCAGATCGGTGCGCCGACGCCTTTCACCCTTGTTGGACCCACGGGTCGGAACGCTGCGGTCTGCCCGTTGTCGTCGAGTGACCGCACGACCTGCTCGGTCACCAGCAGCTCACCCGGCCCGGCAAGGTCGGCGACGCGCGAGGCGATATTGACGGTCTGGCCGACGAAGTCGTCACCGCGCTCGATCACGTCACCGACGTGCATGCCCATACGCACGGCGAGCGGGAACTCGTCATGGTCACGCGCCGCACACACCGAAGCGAGGATGTTGCGCGCCACCGTCAGGCCAACGGGCCCGTCTTCGAACCACAGCATCAACCCGTCGCCGAGCTCCTTGACGATGCGACCCCGTCCGGAGAGTTGGTCGTGCACCAGGCTCGACTGGCGATCGAGCACATCCACTGCCGCTCGATCGCCGTGGACGTCGGTGTACGCCGTGAAGCCGACCAGGTCGGTGAACACGATGGCTGCCATGTCTGCGACGGGGACGACTGCGCTCATCCGACGACGACTCGGCCGCTACCCGACCGAGCGGTCACGACGCAGTCACACTCGCCGTTCGCTGCGACCGCTGCGCTGGCCGGTGTGTCGACGCACACCTTCGTACCGGCGGGCATGGCGATCGAGATCCGCCCCGACACGGTCTCGGCGTCGACATCGCTGGCCGTGGCCATCGTGATGTCGATCCTGCCGCTCGCACAGTGAGCGCGGACCGCTCCGTTCACATCTCGCAGCGTGATGCGCCCGCTGTTGGTGGTCACATGAGCCGGTCCACATCGTCCCACGGTGACCCGCCCGCTTCCCCCGATGATCCGACACTCGCCGGCCACGGCGTCGACGTCGACCTTGCCGGATCTCGTGCGGATGTCCACCGCCATCGCCTCGTCGACCGACACCTTGCCCGAGGTCGTGACCACGGCGACCGTTCCGACCGAGCCGCGCACTTCGACTCGCCCTGACGATGTCCCGATCACGAGATTCATGCCTTCCGGAACTCGCACCTCGGCCTTCGCACTGCGTGCGTCGATCGTGACCGTCGAGCCATCGACTGCAGCCGAACGCCCGGTGGAGATCACGGCGTCGAGATCAGGCTCACCGCGCACGATCACTCCACCGCTCGTCGAGGTCACCCGAACTTCGGACACAGCAACATCGGACGTTTGCGCCATGTCCGGACCGTACCCGCGGGGGCCGCCTGCCGCCATCGGTCACCCGTCACGGATCCGCCACCACCTCCCACCCCGAAATTGCCCCGGGGTCACGACGGTGACCGTCACGATCCGGGGCAATTTCGTGTTGGGTGGACTGGGGGTCAGTCGAGGCGTTCGATGATGGTGGCGTTGGCCATGCCGCCGCCCTCACACATCACCTGCATGCCGAAGCGGCCGCCGGTGCGCTCGAGCTCGTTGAGCAGCGTCGCCATCAGCTTGGTGCCCGAGGCGCCGAGCGGGTGACCGAGGGCGATTGCGCCGCCGTTCACGTTGACCTTGCTCATGTCTGCGCCGGTCTCCTTCTGCCATGCCAGCACGACCGAAGCGAAGGCCTCGTTGACCTCGAACAGATCGATGTCGTCGATGCTCATCCCGGTCTTCTCCAGGATCTTCTTCGTGGCCGGGATCGGACCCTTGAGCATGGTGACCGGGTCGGTGCCGGTGACGGCGAAGGCGTGGAAGCGGGCGCGGGGCTTCATGCCGAGCTCCTCGGCCTTCTCCTTGCTCATGATGAGCACGGCGGATGCGCCGTCGGAGATCTGCGAGGAGTTGCCGGCGGTGATCACACCGTCTTCCTTGAACGCGGGCTTGAGCTTGGCGAGCGTCTCGGCGGTGGTGCCCTCACGGATGCCTTCGTCGGCAGTCATCGTCTCGGTCTGGCCGTCGATTTCGACCTCGATCGGGATGATCTCGTTCTCGAATCGGCCTTCGTCACGAGCAACGGCGGCGCGCTGCTGGCTCTGGGCGCCGAACTCGTCGAGGTCCTCACGGGTGATGCCGTACTCGGCGGCGATCATGTCGGCACCGATACCCTGCGGCGGCAGGCCGGTCTCGGAATAGCGGTCGAGCTGCTCCTGCGGGAACGGGAAGCCCATGCCCTGAACGATCGAGGCGCCCATCGGGGTGCGGGTCATCACTTCGACACCAGCGGCGACGACGACGTCGTAGGCGCCGGCCATCACGCCCTGTGCGGCGAAGTGCATCGACTGCTGGCTCGAGCCGCACTGGCGGTCGACCGTGGTCGATGGGACCTCTTCGGGCCAGCCGGCGGCGAGCACAGCGTTGCGGCCGATGTTGAGCGACTGCTCACCGACCTGCATCACGCAGCCCATGATCACGTCGTCGACGAGGGCGGGGTCGAGATTGTTGCGCTCGGCGAGCGCCTTGAGCACCTGCGCAGCGAGGGCGGCGGGGTGCTGGTCCTTGAGCTTGCCGTTGCGCTTGCCGCCCGGCGTGCGGATGGCGTCGACGATCACTGCTTCGGTCATATGGGTTCTCCTATTGGTGTGGTTGAGATGGTTGGTGAAACGGTTGAGATCGGGGTCTTGGCGATCGCAGTCGCCAGGTTCTGTTGCAGGCGGGTCATCACCCAGGCAAGGGCTTGACGTTCCTCGCGGCCGAGGCCGTGGCGAAGCTCTGCGCGCAGCACCTGGTCGACCTCATTGATCTGTTGTGCGAGTTCGGTGCCGGACTCGGTGATGGCGACGAGCCACACGCGCCGGTCGTCGGGCTTCGGCTGGCGTTCGACGAGCCCACGAGCTTGCAGGCGGTCGATCACCGAGCCGATGGCCGCCCGTCCGATGCCGAGGTGGTCGGCGAGGTCGGTCTGGGTGGTCGCGCCGAACTCGTGGACATAACCGATCAGCGACGCCTGGGTGAGGTTGAGGTCGAGCGGCGCCAGCCGGGTGTCGAATGCCACTCGCACGAGACGCGCGGTGGCCATCAACGTGGACTCCACACGGAGCCACGGCGGCGAGTCGAGTTCGTGGGTGGTGAGGTTGCTCATCGGAAGTTCAAGGTGCTCGGTGTGGACACATACTGTACGTTGCCATACAGTATTGCAACTGTCGGGTGCCGTACCCGCAACGTCGAGGAGGACGAAATGACCGACACCGCCACCGGATTGACCGACGCCGAGGCAACCGAGTTCCGCCAGAAGTGCGTCGACTTCATGCAGCAATTCGGGACCAAGCCGGCCGCCAACCTCGATGACCAGAAGGCATTTCTCGCCGCGGCGGCCGAGGTCGGCCTTGCCGGCCTGGCCGTTCCCGCCGAGTACGGCGGCGGCGGTCAATCCCTCGCCCACGAGAAGATCTGGCGCGAGGTGAAGGGCAACTATCCAATGCCCGACAGCGAGTTCATCATCAGCCACGGCATGTGCCTGCCGATGCTCGCCGAGTACGGCACGCACGAGCAGAAGGAACGATTCCTCGCCGACAACATCTCGGGCAAGACGATGTGGTGCCAGATGTTCTCCGAGCCTGGCGCAGGTTCCGACGTCGCCAGCCTGCAGACCAAGGCCGAGCTCGACGGCGATGAGTGGGTCATCAACGGCCAGAAGGTCTGGACCACGCTCGCTCACAAGTCCGACTACGGCCTGGTGGTTGCTCGCACCGACCCCGACCAGGTGAAGCACGCCGGCATCTCGATGTTCATCATCGACATGCGCGGCCAGGGCGTCGAGATCCGTCCGATCCACCAGATCGACGGTGGCTCACACTTCAACGAGGTGTTCTTCTCCGACGCCCGGATCCCGAAGGACTGGCTCGTCGGCGACGTCAACAACGGCTGGAATCTCGCTACTGCGATGCTGATGTACGAGCGTGTCGCCATCGGCGGCGCCGGTGCCGGCAAGATCAACCAGCCGCAGTTCAAGATGCTGCTCAAGGCCGCCAAGGAATCGGGAGCGATCGACAATCCGGTCGTGCGCGATCAGCTCATGCAGATCTGGTCGATGGAGACCTGCAAGTCGCTCGTCGCGATGAAGACCCGCGACGAACTCAAGTCGGGCAAGACCCCTGGCCCCGGCGGTTCGCTCGGCAAGCTGTTCGGCTCGAACATCGCGTGGAAGGTGCGCGAGATGGCGCTCGAATTCGCCGGACCTGGTTCGGTGGCGTGGGACCCCGACGACGAGACCGGCGGCGAGCGTCAGCGGGCCGTGCTCAACAGCTTCCAGTCCGGCATCGCGGGCGGCACCGACGAGATCCAGCGCAACATCATCGGCGACCGAGTGCTCGGCCTGCCCCGAGAACCGTCGGTCGATCGCGGCGTGCCGTTCCGCGAGCTCAAGGTCGGCACCCAGGCCAACTGATTACATCGCGGGTCTGACCCCTGTTGTAATCCACACCAACTGATTACATCGCGGGTCTGACCCCTGTTGTAATCAGGGCTGCCGGGTGACCGGTCGGGCGGCCGCTCGGGTCTGCTCGATCAGTTCGTCCAGTGTGCGACCCGGACCGCCGAGCACCACGCCAACCCCGGCATCACGTAGACGATCCGCGGTGTCAGCGGCGAGTTCCGCGGTGTCGGGATGGGTCGACGACAGCACGACGACATCGACAGGATGTTCTTCGCAGAAGCGGACGAGCTCGTCGGGGGGCATGTTCGCGCCGAGGTGTTCCACCCACCAGTTGTCGGCGCGGAGCGCTACGGCCGCCATCGAGGATGGCAGCGAGTGCAGGTCGCCGGTGACGGCCGCCACCATGACCGTGCCACGCCGTCGACCGCGTGGGTTCGGCGCGATCCCGCCGAGGAGACGCTCGATGATCGCCGACGCACGATGCTCGACCCAGATCGTCAACCGTCCTTCGTGCCAGTCGTTGCCGATGCGCACGAGCGGCGGGACCAGCACGTGTTGGATGACGTCGACGATCGACGCTCCCTCGTCGATGAGTCCGGTCGCGATGCTTCGGACTGCAGCTTCGTCTCCGCTCACCAGCGCGCCATGCATGCGTTCAGCTGCACGAGCCGTGCGGTTCGCCGTCGGCGGTGGCGGAGCCTGCGGAGCCGCGCGACGAACCGACATCGCGCTGATGTCTTCCCTGGTCACCTGGTAACGGCCGTCGACGAGCTGTGCGGGCAACTTGCCGGTACGCACCCACCGGTAGGCCGTCTGGTAGTGGACGCCGAGTTCGTCAGCGGCGCGCTGGAGATCCAAGGGCTCGTCGTCCAAGGGCTCCTCATCCACGGGGCCAATGTACCCGCTGAATTTAATTCTTGCTGAGTCTTGCTAATTATGACTAAACGTCGCTAATATCACCGGGTCGGTTGCCATTCGAGCAACCCAACCTCAAGGAGCACGTCATGGAACTCATCCTGAGTGAGAACCAGTTCAACCTCGTTTACAACTTGTTCTCGTTCGTCATCGCCTGTATGGGCGCATCGTTCATCTTTTTCCTGCTGGTCAGGTCGAAGGTGGCGCCGCGCCATCGCACCGCTGTAACTCTCACGACGCTCGTCGTCGCGATTGCCTTCTACCACTACGTCCGGATCTTCGATTCGTTCTCGAGCGCATTCGAGTTCGTCGGCGGTGAATACGTCCAGAATGGCCCGCCGTTCAACGAGGGCTACCGATACGTCGACTGGTTGCTGACGGTCCCGTTGCTGCTGGCCGAACTGGTCATCGTGCTCAAGCTCGCGAAGGGCACCACCCGCAGCCTGCTCGTGCGGCTCATGGGCGCCGCTGTCGCCATGATCCTGCTCGGTTGGCCCGGCGAGCTCGCAGCGTCGGACTCGACGGCTCGCACGGTGTGGGGTGTCGCATCGACGATCCCGTTCCTGTACATCCTCTACGTCCTCTTCGTGGAGCTCGGCAAGTCGCTCGAGCGTCAGAGCCCGCAGGTTCGCAAGCTCGTCGACGCCCTCCGGTACATCGTGCTCGCAACGTGGGGCGTGTACCCGCTGGCCTACATGGCGCCGAGTTTGATCGACGACGAAGCCACCGCCGAGGTCGTCCGCCAGGTCGGCTACTCGATCGCCGATGTGCTCGCCAAGCCGCTCTTCGGTCTCCTGGTGCTCGCCATCGCCATTGCCAAGTCCCAAGCCGACGGCTACGGACCTGCCCTCGACGAAGATCCCGAATTGCTGATCCCGAACGACGCGAGCGAACTCTCGTCCAACTGAATTCCCTCAATCGGGCCCGGTGCCGACCTCCACGTCGGCGCCGGGCCCGCACCCCCCGAAAGGACTTCCGTTCGATGTCCATCTCCACCTCACTCACCGCTGCGAAGGTCACCGCACACCAGGTTGCTCCTGGTCGCGGGCAGGCGCCGTCGCCGCTCCACGATCCTCCCGAACAGATCACGGACACACTGCTCAGCGTGGTGCCCGCATGAGCGCCGTCGAGCTTCCCGAGCTCGAGACACCGCTTCCGCGTGGCGTCGAATGGCAGGAGTACGCAGCGTGCAAGGGTCACCTCGAGTTGTTCTTCGGCAAGGTCGCCGAGCGGCCGCAGGCTCGAGCGCGACGCGAAGCCAAGGCCCGAAAGCTGTGCGATACCTGCGTCGTGCGTCAGCCATGTCGACTGTTTGCCCGTGACCATCTGGAGTACGGCTATTGGGGTGGCGAGAACGAAGAGGACCGGTATCTGGCCGGCTACCAGGTAACCGCAGCAATCGGCGTGCGGGTCCGGCTCGCTCGCGACGAAGACGCCGCCGCAAGCTGACCGCACGACAGGTGGGACAACACGGGTCTGACCCGTGTTGTCCCACCTGTAACAATGCGGCGA
This sequence comes from Acidimicrobiales bacterium, assembly GCA_038321235.1. Lineage (GTDB taxonomy): Bacteria > Actinomycetota > Acidimicrobiia > Acidimicrobiales > Ilumatobacteraceae > Sva-07. Next base: position 37,960 of record JBBQEU010000006.1, read on the forward strand.
TGGGCAACGACCATCGGTTGACGACGCGGCAGATGGCCGAGTTCGTCGCCAACGGGTTCATCCGATTCGACGCCGTCGTGCCGCCCGACGTCAACGAGCGAGGCATCGAGGAGATGCGTCATCTCGAGCTCGAGCGATTCGGGCCCGATGGACTCGAGCCGCCTCACACAGGGACACCGCTCGACGAGTGCTATCCGCCTCCTTCGGTGATCGGCGAGTACCTGCGCCTGCCGCAGATCCGCGGGATCATCGAATCGTTCGTCGGCGCGAACCCGACGTTCGACCACGACTTCACGCATCACCTGCAGCCGCACTCCACCTACACCCAGCCGCTGCACGTCGACGCGATCACCGACTCGCCCGACACCACCTTCGACGTGCAGCTGTTCTGGTACCCGCACGACATCGCACCTGGCCATGGTGGCACCCGGTTCGTGCCGGGCAGCCACCTGCGTCGGGTGAGATCGTCCGGCCTCGACCGCTACCAGCACATCGCCGGCGAGAAGCAGTACTCCGGTCCAGCGGGCACCGTGGTCGTCTTCCACCACGGGTTGTGGCACGCCGGCCAACCCAACCCGGGCGACGGCGATCGCTGGATGCACAAGGTGCGACTGAACCCGGCCGTGGCGCAGGTGCGCCTCTGGAACCTCGATGATCTGGCCGAGCTCCAGAACCCGCCGTCCGACCACGTCTTCGCCCGAATGCTCCCCGACAGCGTGGCGCAGATCCTGCGCACGATGCACCCGTGGATGAGCATCACCGACTACCGCAACGAACAGGTGCAGCGAGCGAAGCTCTGGCGCTACCTCACCGGCGACGACACCTATGACGTCGACCACTACCTCACGCGACTCGAAGGTCGCGCCACGTTGGTCGGTTCTTGATGGCACAGCGCCAGCAGATCCTCTATCTCTGGGCGAATGGATCGGCGCTCGACTCGGGCACGGTCGGCTGGGCATTCCACGACGGCACCGACGGCACCGGTCCTTCGCTGGCCGACGCGAAGCCGCCGTATGCGAACGGGGTCGCCGCGCTGCGCGACGGCTGGATGCTGCTGCAGTCGTCGCAGCTCACCGCACCGCTGCCCGGCAACGAACACCTCAACGACTATCTCGAGTACGAATTCGTGTTCGAGCGGCGTATCGACGTTGCCGAGGGGTCGCGATGAGTAAGAAGAAGGATCGATCTCCGGTCGAGACGATCGAGGAGATGCAGAACGAGCTGGCGTACGACGAGCCGATCGACAAGAAGGACTACGAGCGCGATCTCGAGGCACTGCAGATCGAACTGCTGAAAGCTCAGCGTCACATCAAGTCGGTCGGTGACCGCGTGGTGATCATCTTCGAAGGTCGTGACGCCGCGGGAAAGGGTGGAGCGATCAAGCGGTTCCGCGAGCACCTGAACCCTCGAGGCGGCGAACACGTCGCTCTCCCCAAACCCACCGACGCCGAGCAGACCCAGTGGTACTTCCAGCGCTACGTCGCGCACCTGCCGTCGGCGGGCGAGATCACCATGTTCGACCGGTCCTGGTACAACCGGGCCGGTGTCGAAAAGGTGATGGGATTCTGCACGCCTCAAGAACACGCGTTGTTCCTGCGCCAGGTGCCTGACTTCGAGCAGTCGTTGGTCGGTAGCGACATCCACCTCTTCAAGCTGTGGTTCACGGTGTCGGAGGCTCGACAGAAGCAACGATTTGCCGACCGGCGCGGGGATCCCCTCAAGCAGTGGAAGCTGTCGCCGATCGACGAAGTGAGCGTCGAGAAGTACGACGAGTACACCGAAGCACGCAACGAGATGCTGCTCGCGAGCGACACCATGGTCGCGCCCTGGACGATCGTGAATTCCAACGAGAAGAGGCGGGCCCGTCTCGGTGCGATCCGCAGCGTGCTGCACTCACTCGACTACGAGCACAAGGACCACGATGTCGTCGGCGAGCCCGATGTGCGGGTGGTGCGTACCGCCCGATCGATCTTCATCGACAACTGAGCCCTCACGCCGGCACTCCACTCAGGTGCTGGGGCCCTCGGCGCGCAGTCGATCGACGGCTTGCATCGCGTCGCGCAACTCGGTCAGCCAGTCGCCGGTGTGCTCGCCGACGAGACGCACGCACCACGCAAGCGCGTCCGCTCGCGACCGGGCGACGTTGGCGGCCACGAGCGTGTCGAGCACCTTGCGTTCGGGCTGACGCAGTCGGGTCATCACCGGAACGGCGAGGTGGGTGAACAGTTCGCTGCGATCGCCGACGACGACTCCCCAGGCGACCTTGCGCTCATAGCGGTGCTCGGCTTCGCGGGCGATCTGGATGCGTGCTTCGCGGGTCTCCTCTCGGAAACCAGTGGCCCGTCCTGCGAGAGCTTCGGCGCGGTCGGCCTCGGAGGCATCGTCGTCCAGTTCGGGTGCGGTCACCGTGAGCATGATCGTGATCTCGTCGCGGTCGATCGCGATGTGGGCGGGCTCGCTGGTCCAAGCCTCGGGGAGGCGCCCGCGCAGCCAGGAGTTGATGGTGGAGTCGGTGCTGGTCATGCGTCGAACTCTATCCAAGAATTACATGATTACAACGCAAGTGACACTCAGCCGCCGCGGAACACCTCGATGTTGGCCCCGACCGAATTGAGACGGTCGGGCAGGTCCTCATGGCCGCGGTTGATCGCGTAGATGTTGCGCAGCACCGACGTTCCCGGTGTCGCGACCATCGCCAGCAGCATGACGACGGCGGGACGCAGCGCAGGCGGACACATCAGTTCGGCTGCCCGCCATCGCGTCGGGCCCTGCACCGCGAGGCGATGCGGATCGAGCAGTCGCACGTCCGCTCCGAGCTTCGCGAGGTCGGTGAGGTAGATCGCCCGATTCTCGTAGACCCAGTCGTGCACGATCGTGGACCCGACGGCCATCGCGGCAATCACTGCGAAGAACGGCAAGTTGTCGATGTTGAGCCCGGGGAACGGGAGAGGGTGGATCTTGTCGATCGGTGCAATCAACTGCGACGGACGTGTCGTGGCGTCGACGAGCCGAGTGTTGCCGTTCGCCGCGGCGTACTCGTTCGAGACATCGAAACGCTGACCCATCTCTGCGAGCGTGGCGAGTTCGACCTCCAGGAACTCGATCGGCACGCGCCGCACGGTGAGTTCCGACGACGTGACGATTCCCGCAGTGAGCAACGTCATCGCTTCGATCGGGTCCTCCGACGGCGAGTAGTCGACGTCGACGTCGATCTCGTCGCAACCGGTGACCGTGAGCGTGGTGGTTCCGATCCCCTCGACGACGACACCGAGTTGACGGAGGAAGAAGCACAGGTCCTGCACCATGTAGTTCGAGCTCGCGTTGCGGATGGTCGTCGTATCGGACCGACGCGCCGCCACGAGCAGAGCGTTCTCGGTGACGGTGTCGCCGCGTTCGGTCAGCACGATCGGACGCGCCGGGGCGTCGAGACCGGTCGACGTGACGTCGTAGAAGCCGTCGCTCGTCACGACGTCGATGCCGAATGGACGAACGGCGATCAGGTGGGGTTGCACGGTGCGGATACCGAGGTGACAACCGCCGGCATGAGGGAGCCGAAACGAGCGATGATCGTGTGACAACGGGCCGAGCAACAAGATGATGCTGCGCGTCATCCGCGCGGCGTCGACGTCGATGCGCTCCAGATCGAGCGACTCAGGCTGCGCTATCTCGAGATCGTTGGTGCCGTCGATCCAGCGCCATCGGACCCCGATGCTTGCCAGCACTTCGAGGATGCGATTGACCTCTTCGATGCGAGCGACATCTCGCAAGGTGGTGCGACCCTTGTTGAGCAAACTGGCGCAGAGCAGCGCGACGCTGGCGTTCTTGCTCGTCTTGACCGCGATGTCACCGCTGAGTCGTTGATCGCCGATCACACGAAGGTTGATGGGTCCGGCTGGACCGATGGTCAGCAGGGTGCTGTCGAGCGCCTCGGCGATGCGCCCGATCATCTTCAGGCTCAGGTTCTGCCCGCCGCGCTCGATGCGGTTGATGGCGCTCTGGCTGGTGTCGAGTGCCGACGCCAACTGGGTTTGCGTCCAGCCTCGCTCCTCCCGTGCCTCACGGATCATCGCTCCCATCGTGCCGAGATCGCTCTGTGCCATGCGCCGACCGTATCTCACATATGAGATACGGGAGGATTCGATCAGCTGGCAGTGACGCGAGTGACGGCGTGTTACTCCTGGTGTCTGACACCACGAGTAACAGTCAGTTCGCGCGGCTGATGCGGCGGCGGGCCTTGGCTCGTTTCGAACCGGACAACACGCGTTTGCGGACCCGTCCCGACAGCTCATCGCCGTCGGTCACGTGGGCGATGAGCTCCAGGGCCAACGATCGATTGCGGACACGCTCGATCACCACGGGCGCCTCGCTGCGCAGATCGATCACCACCACCGGCCCGTCGCACACGTCGAGACACGGCAACTCGCGGACGTCGCACGCCCGGTGGAGTTCACGTTCGATCGTTCGAAAGCCGTCGGCCTTGCGGCAGTCCTTGCCGGTGCACACGCCGACGTCGGGTCCCTTCGCCATGGAAGTGAGAGTGCCCACTCAAGCAATCGAGTAGTCGCGCAGCAGCTTGTTCATCTCGATCACGTGGAGCTCCTCCTGGCCGATGTGGCCACGGGCGTACTCCTCGAGATAGATCGACTGCCCCTCGGCGAGGCCGAGCAACTGCCGGTACAGGTCGAGCGCCCGACGTTCGTGGCCGATCGACTCGAGCAGGATGACATCGATCGCGTGGTCGTGTGACTCCTCGATCGGCGCGATGCCCTGATCTGGATGCCCACCGAGCCCGGTGAGGATCTCGCCGGCCTGCTGAGCGTGGATCAGCGACTCGGCGGCCTGCGCCTTCATGAAGTCGACCAGCGGAAGCCGGTTCGGGCCGGTGATCACGAGCGAGTAGTGCGTGTAGCGCACCACTCCCGACAGCTCGGCCTTGAGGATCTCGTTCAGGACCGGGTTGACGGCGTCGGTGTCGATGATCGTATGCACGGGTTCAGTCTCGCACGCCCTCAAGTGAAGTAGTCGGGTCGACTCACATGCGTCTCGCTGACGAACAACACGCCGTGTCGGTCTTCGAGCAGACGTCGGATACCGGCGATGAGACCCTCGGCCCGCTCGATCGGCACCACGGTGATCAGCATCGACAAGCTGGCGCGGTCGTTGAACAACAGCCGTCCCTGATGGTGGCCGTGATGTCCGAACCCCGACACGCCGGACACCGCGGTGTACCCGGTGGCGCCCGAGTCGAGGAAGAGGTCGCGCATGGCAGGCACGTCGTCGCCGTCGACGACGACTTCGATCTTGGCCATGGTGGGAAGGTCGGTCCAGGTGGTCATGGGATCTCCGTTCAGATCGAAAGCGGGGTCGAGAGGTCGGTGTGTGAGAGAGACGTGCGGTGTTCGGCCATCGAGGTGTCGGCGAGATGCCAGGGTTCCCATCCGCCGCCGGGTGTGCGCAGCGACCAGGCATCGTTGTCGCTGGCGCGGGCCACGACGTGGATCCACTCGCCTTCCACCAACTGGCGCAGGCCCCTGTTGCGCAGGATGATGTCCTCGATTCGGTCGAGGGGGGCCTGGACGACGGCGAGCAGTCGCAGCGGATCGTGGGCGCGCTGCTCGCCGAGCATCACCGATTGCATCGGCAGGCCGACAGCGAGGTCGCCGGACTGGCCGACCAACACACCGATCCCGCCGACCGGGTTGTGCAGCATCTTGTCGCCGGCTCCGAACACCTCGGGCTCGACGGTGGAGAAGTAGTACTGCGATGAGATCCACTGCGCCACCACGAGTGGCGCGGTCATGATCGTCTCGAGCGCCACACCGTCAGGGTCGCGCTCGGCGACGTAGCTGTGCAGGAACGAGCGACCCCGCAGATCGTGTTCAGCGGTCATCGAGCGGGGTCCGATGATGAACGCGCCGTTGCCGGCGAGACCCCATTCCGGACGCACCTGGGCCCAGTCACGTCCACGGTCACGCACGCGGGTGGCGCTGCCCGGCAGTCGTTGCGCCCGGTCGAATGAGTTGCGTTCGCCGGCACGGTCGAGGTCGCGCTGCAGTGCGTCGACCAGTGGTCGGGTTGCTGCTGGGATGACGTCATGGTCGAAGACCCGCACGAGGTCGGCGGCTGTGTCGTGTTCGGCGGCAACGAACCAGGTTCGGTCGGGGATCGTGATGCCCCGCTCGACGAGGCCGGCGCGCACGTCGGTGTCGTTGAGGATCGCGGCGGCAATCCGGGCACTGGCCCCGCCGGGTGCTCCGCCGCAGGCACCACAGTCGAGCGACGAGGCGTGCGGGTTGTTGGTGGTGACGCTGCCGTGGCCGCACAGCACCACCACGGGTGCGAACTCGGCCATGCCGATCGTGGTGACGATGGCCTCGGCGAACAACGTGCGTTCCTCCAACGACAACCCGGCTCCAAGATCGACACCAACGAGGTCGTCGACGACCGGCGCGGTGCGGGGTGCAGCGCCGAACGGCTTCCACCACGGCCGCTTCGCCGGGCCACCCGCGGTCGTGTCGAGTGACGTCCGGGGCGGCACGAGCGTGCGGGCGGCGGCGACGGGCCCGGCGAACCAGCCGGCCGACTCGGCCAGCGCGAACGGCGATGCGATGCCGCCCTTGGCTGCGTAGAACGCGTCGTGCAATCCAGCGGTGGCCGAGCAGGTGGACAGGTACCGGGTGTCGCCGTCGACGGCGACCTCGGCGATCTCGTGGCGTGGCGCCACCAGCACCGGGCATCGGGCCTGGGCGACCTCGGAGCCGAGCGGACGCCAGCGCACCGGCACGCCGAAGAAGCCCGCGAAGCCGTAGGTGTCGTAGGCCCCGAGCGCCTCGAGTTGGCGGCGGAACCCCTCTGAGCGGACGTCGATGCAGAACACGAGTTGGGCGGCTGGGCGTTCCGTCGGGTTGGCCGTCACCGGTCCTGTCAGGCGGGAGAGCAGGCGATCGCGGAAGTTCCATTCGTGCGCCGACAACCAGATGGCCGCACGATCGCCCTCAGCGACAGCGCCGAGCACTTCAGCGATTGCACGGCTGTGTCCATCTCCTCCGAACGCGGCCGCGACGGCGTCGGTGCGACGTTCGACGCTCACCGTCTGGAACGCACTCGAGGTGACGGCGTCGTCGGGTCCGCGCAGGTCGAGGTGTTCGGGCGCCAGGTGGTCCATCGCCGCCCGGACCGCAGCGAGGTCGAGCATTCGCAGCCGCACTCCGGATCGATCGGCCGGTGCCCATTCGTCGCACCACCGCGCCAACCCAGCCCACCCGGGCGTCCGCAGGATCCAGGTACGGATCGCGCTGACGCGTCGGTCCTCGCCGATGTCGCGTTCTCGGAGGGCGAGGTCGAGCAGTTCGGCCGGGTCGTCGGGTAGTTGCGCCAGTCGGGCTCGAGCGTCGCGCCCGATCACAGCGGCGAGGTGCCGATCGGCACCTGCCACGGCACGCCACGACCGGTAGAAGCCTCGGTCGCGGTCAGGCATCTGCCATGGCGTGTGCGACTCGTCGACGAATGCCGCACACCATCCCATCACGATCTCGTCGAGCGCAGCAGCCACGCCGCCGGTCTCCCCAGGTGGCAATGGCTCAGTCGTGGGACCGTGCACCAGGTCCCAACGTAGGAGCTCGACCTGGTCGACACGGAGACCACCGAGGTCGAGCGGTTGACGGTCGGCGAGCGTCGGTTCGTGTCGCAGGATCGCCCGGTCGAGATCGGCGTCGGTGACCGTGCCGCGGGCATGCTCGGTGCGATATGCCTCGAGCGGGAGGTGGGTGCGGGCACCGAACCAGCCTCGAGCCGAAGCAGTCGCTTCGGCGAAGGGGAGGTCGGTGAGCCCGCCGAGCGGATTGACGGCGACGAAAGCGGTCAACGGCCAGTAGGGCGCTGCGATCGATCCGGCGTTCGCGACGTCGGCGACCAGACGACTGCGATCGGTGGCGGAGAGCGCTTCGGGGGGAGCAGTGGCGGTGGTCATGCGTGGTCTCCTGCAGTGGCGAATTCAGCGGATGTGGTCGAGGTGGAGGTGGAGGGAGTGCTGATCGGGTGCGACGCCGAGGCCGTCGGGTGCGAGCGGTGGGCGGTGACGGGAGTGCTGGTGCTCAGCAGCCAGCCGTAGACGTTGCGACGCAACGCGTCACCACGAGGACCAGGCGTGAAAGCGACCACGAGCACACCGGTGCCGATCGCCGCGAGCACGGCGACCACCCAGATCGGGCCGACCGCCGCCGGCACCTCGTAGGGAACCACGTCGGCGACGAAGCCCTCGAACAGTGCGATGCCTCCGACGTAACCGAATGTCGTGAGGAGGACCCCGGCGACGGCGACGGCGACCGTACGTCCGACCGCGAACGGCGTCGCCGACATCCATCCGTTCGCTGCTCGGCCGACGGAGAACGTGCCGAACAGCACGATCAAGATGGTGGCGGCTGCAGTGAGGTGCGGATCGATGACCCACAGCGCGAGTACGAAGGCGCCGATCGGCGCGAGCACGCCGATCACGATGCGCACCGCGGTCGAGGTGAGCGCCGCTGCGTCGGTGCGGCCGAGGTGGGGCCGTTGCATCTGACGGCTGTGGGCGGAGATGGCTCCGCCGGCGCCGAGGAACATCGCCGCCTTGTACAAGGCATGCCCGACGATGTGGAACAGCGCGGCGGCGAAGGCACCGGCACCGAGCTGCACGACCATGAACCCCATCTGGCCCGACGTCGACCAGACCAGGCCGCCCTTCACGTCGGTGCGCACCAGCATGACGGCGGTCGCGAAGAGTGCTGTGGCGATCCCGACTGCAAAGGCGAGAGTCATCGCACTGACCGACGAAGCGAACACCGGCGAGAACCGGATCAGCAGCACACCGGCGCCGTTGATGACCCCGGCGTGGAGCAGCGCAGAGACCGGCGTCGGTGCGGCGAGCGTGGATGGCAGCCACCCGTGCAGCGGGACGAGCGCCGACCGTGCGATGCCGGCGACCACGAGCAGCACTGCGACGATCGTGAGCACGCTGAGCGAGCCGATCGACTCGGTGTCGAGTGCCACCGCGTCGGCTCCGACGTCACGGAGGTCGATGTCGCCGACCGTCACGATCGCCAGGACCATGCCGAGCAGGAGCGATGCGTCGCCGACGAGGAAGGTGCGAGCAGTGAGGCGTTGCGAACGCACCGCGGCTGTCCAGGGCGCCTCGTGGCCGAGCAGCGCAACCAGTGTCACGCTGGTCGCGACCCAGGCAACGAGGAACCCAGAACCAGTCGCGGCGACGCCGACGAGCGAGGTAGCACTGGCGAGTACGGCGGCGAGCATGTGGAACCGTGTGGCTCGATGGTCGCCGAGAAGCGAGCGGGAGGCGAACGACTGCACGATCAGCCCGACGGTGCTGGTGAGCAACAGCAAGGTGGCCCCGACGCGGTCGGCCGTCAGCCCGACGACGGCCGCACCATCGGAGTTGGTGATCACGGCGTCGACCGGGCCGTCGAGACCCACCGTGATCAGCAGTACCAGTGCCCCGATCGTCGCCGCGGCACTGGCGCCGACGGCCAGTCGGGCAGCGGTGCGGGGGGTCGAGCCGGCGAGCCAGATGCCCACTGCAGCGAGCAGCGGCAGGGCGGGAATGGCGAGGAGTACTCCAGACATCGATTGAACCCTAATACCGGAACAGCGATTCCTACAACCAAACATGTGCGAACAGATGACTATTTTTCTCACTCGTGTGCTGGCGGGCGAGTTCCGCGGCGTTGCGGCGGGTTCTCTGCGCCGCTGAGCGGCCTGGCACACTGCGAGTCGATCGACTGGCAAGGGGGCCCGCATCGTGATCCTGTCGTTTCCCACTCGACTTCGAGCACTCGCAGCCGACTTCCCCGACGCGCCTGCGGTGACGTGCGCTGGAGCCACGCTGACCCGGGCGCAGCTCGACTCGCGATCAACTCGGCTCGCGCGCGAGCTCGGCTCGTACGGCATCGCGCGGGGCTCGTTCGTCACGGTCGCCGTGCCCAACTCGGTCGACTGGTTCGTTGCCTACGTCGCCTGCTGGAAGCTCGGCGCGATCCCACAACCGGTGTCGGCCAAGCTGCCTGGACGCGAGCTGGCAGCGATCGTCGAGCTCGCCGGTTCGACCGTGGTGGTCGGTGCCCCCGACGAGTCGTTCGACCAACTCCCGCGAACGACCGTGCACCTCCCGCTCGGTCACGAACCGCCACCCGAGTTCACCGACGACGAGTTGCCCGACGCGGTCTCGCCTGCGTGGAAGGCCCCGACCTCCGGCGGATCGACAGGCCTCCCCAAACTCATCGTGTCCGGCGATCCAGCGCTCTTCGACACCGAGGCGCCACGGCCACTCGGCATCGCTCCCGGAGGCTGCATGCTCGTGCCAGGGCCGCTGTACCACAACGGCCCCGCCGTGTGGTCGTGCCAGGCACTGTTGCAAGGCAACCACGTGGTCGTACTCGAACGCTTCGACGCCGAGGCGGTGTTGGCCTCGATCGAACGCCACCAGGTCGATGTGGTCTATCTCGTGCCGACGATGATGAAGCGAATCCTGCGTCTCGACGATGCGGTCCGTCTCGGGTACGACCTGTCGTCGCTTCGGGTGGTGTGGCACCTCGCCGAGCCGTGCCCGCCGTGGTTGAAGGAGGCGTGGATCGACTGGCTCGGCGCCGAGCGGATCTTCGAGCTGTACGCCGGTACCGAAGCCCAAGCGGCAACGATCATCACCGGCACCGAGTGGTTGACACACCGCGGTTCGGTCGGTCGGGTCTCCTCGGGAGCGATGAAGATCTGCGACGAGGAGGGAATCGAACTGCCGGTCGGTGAACAGGGGGAGGTGTGGATGCGTTCCTCTCGCGACACACCCACGTACCGCTACGTCGGCGCCGACGCCAAGACGCTCGGCGACGGCTGGGAGTCGCTCGGCGACATGGGATGGTTCGACGCCGACGGCTACCTCTACCTCGGCGATCGAGTGCAGGACATGATCCTCTCCGGTGGCGCCAACATCTACCCGGCCGAGATCGAAGCGGCGCTCGGTGAGCACCCCGCGGTGCACTCGTGCGCGGTGATCGGGCTACCGAACGAGGATCGGGGCAACGACGTCCACGCGATCGTCCAGGCCGACGCCGACGAGGTGCCAGCGAGCGAGCTGCTCGCGTTCCTGGCCGAGCGATTGACCACCTACAAACTTCCACGCTCGATCGAGTTCGTCGACGAACCACTACGCGACGAAGCAGGCAAGGTACGACGATCGACACTGCGCGCCGCTCGCCTCTGAACACGACCGCCACCGTCGTCGACGTCAGGTCACTGGGCGAGAAGACCCGCCTTCCACCAGGCCCGCACGTGAACTGCGCCCCGAGACCGGTCTCGATGTCGAATGCGTCAGGAGGCGAGCGCGTGAGCGTTGCGTCGCAGCTTCTTCTGTTCGTACATTGCGGCATCTGCTTCGGCGAAGGCGCCGGGAAAGCCGGCGACCACTGTGTAGGGCGCGTGACCGATCGAGCCGGAGACGCCGGCCTGCTGGAAACCGGCGATGATTCGCTCGACGAGGCGCTCGCACTGCTCCGGCACCATGTTGCTCGCAATGATCCCGAACTCGTCGCCGCCGAGCCGGGCCACGATGTCACTGTCGCGCACCGTCTGGAGGATGACGCGGCCGGCCGTCTTGATCAACTCGTCACCGGCTGCATGGCCGAGCGTGTCGTTGACCTCTTTGAGACGGTCGAGGTCGATGACGACCACAGCGCCGGGGTCACCGAACCGCCGGAACCGTGACTCCTCGATCGCCATGTACCGTTCCCAACCGCGCCGGTTGAACAACCCGGTGAGCTTGTCGGACTCGGCAGCCATCTCGGCACGCTCGAGTGCGCGAGCTTGACGGGTTCGCTCGAGGTCCGCATCGAGGATCGTCGACAGCAACATGCCGAGGATCTCCAGCAAGGGGGCGTGCTGCATCAACTCGTCCGACTGCGCGGCGGGATCGAGACCGCACAGTGTTCCGAAGAGTTCGCCGTCTGCCTGAACGATCGGGATCCCGACGTATGCGCCGATGTCGATCTGTTGCGCCACACCCGCCGACGCATATTCCGGTACCGCCATCGCATCCGGTGCGATGCGCGGTGCCCGGCCGGCGACCATGTTGATGCAGAACGAGTCATTCCAGAGATGTGAACCACCGGGCCCGAGTCCATAGGCGTCGTCACGGACCTCGAGATAGAGCTGGCGGACGCCGTCGTAGCGGGTCACCGCCCAGAATCCGAGCGGCAACACCGACTTCAGGTAGTCGACGACGGCGGCTGATGCCTCATCGAACCCCATACCCGGACGCGTGGTCGGAAACGACACCACGGGCGGTGTGTCGGACGCAGTTCGGGTCGGTTCGAGGTTCATCTGATCATCGGTTCCTGTGCTCGGGCTGTCGACGTCCCTCACGCGGAACCAACGGCACCCGACGACTGTCCAACGTTCCAGCTGTCATGCACGGAGCTACGGATCGTGGGTCGCGCGCCATCACAGGATTTGATCAAGTGGTCGATCGTCGTTGCCGATATCGCGGTGTGACGCGTCGATGTCGATGAGCCTGGAAGAAGCAGTCAGCGCGTCGCGCTCACCGGTCGAGTCGGTTCCGACGATGGGCGCAGGTGTGCCTGGGGACGTACAGCCGGCGGCGCCGACGGCGATCGCTGTGGCAGTGCGCCGATTCGGAGATGCGTATCCGCAACACATCGCGCAGGGCGGTCTCCGCGCTGCCGGGGTGTTCCTCGTGGCTGCGACCGCGTTCTACGTGCCGTGGATGTGGACCTCGCTCAACACCGACGCGCCGTGGCTCTCGTGGCCGTTTGCGATCACGAACACGTTCTCCGTGCTGTACTCGCTGATCGTCGTGTGCAACCAATGGCAACGTCGCGTTCCACCGCCACGCATCCTGGCCGATGTGAACGAACCGCTCGTCGCAGTGATCATCCCGACGTGCCGGGAGCCGGTGCGTCTCATTCTGCGCACGGTGCAGTCCGTGTACGAGCAGGACTATCCCGCCGAACGACTCGTGGTCATCGTGTCCGACGACGGACATGACCCCGTGCTCCGGCGACGCCTCGCCCAGCTCTTCCCCTCCGTCGTCTATCACGAGCCGCCCGATCTCAACGCCCCCGGCCGTGACGGCGCAGCGAAGGCCGGCAACCTGAACTCGGCGATGGCGCTCATCGACATCACGTTCCCCGATGTGGAGTTCGTGGAGACACGCGACGCCGACGACGAAGTCGGTTCGACCGGCTTCCTCCGAGCCACGCTCGGCCAACTGCAGTTCGACGAGCGGCTCGCGTACGTGCAGACCATCAAGGAGGCCCAGGTCAGCAACGGTGATCCGTTCAACAACCGTGAGTCGATGTTCTACCGCGGCCAGATGCTCACGAGAAACGCCGTCAATGCCGTGTTCCCCTGCGGTTCGGGCCTGATGTGGAGGCGCAGCGCTCTCGTCGACATCGGCGGGTTCCCGACGTGGAACCTCGTCGAGGATCTCCAGTCCGGAGTCGAAGCCCTTCGCCGCGGTTGGCACGGGTGTTACCTGCCGATCGTCGGCGCCGTCGCCCAACACTCGCCCGAGGACCTTCCCAACGTGTACAAACAGCGCGGGACGTGGGCGCTCGACACCGTGCGCCTCATGCTGTGGGGCAACCTGAGAGGGCTGGGTGTCCGTCAGCGGCTCCACTTCTACGGGATGCTGCTCGATTACCTCCACGCGTTCGCTGTCATGATGTACCTGCCCTGTCTGCTGCTGTCGCTGCTCGGTTGGACCCCGTTCCAGGCATCAGGAGTCAGCTATCTCCTCCACATCGGACCAGTGGTAATCGCGACGGAATGTTGGTTGCTCGCCGTGAACCGGCCGTACAACGATCGACGTGGACGCCAGCGACGCCCGTACCTGAATCTGTGGCGAGCGCGCATCATGTGGACCGGGCTGGCGCCGATCTATGCGAAGGCATCGCTCCTGGCAATCATCAGTGGACCGCACCGCAAGCCCGTCTACAAGGTCACGCGGAAGGAGAACGACCATCGGTGGCACTGGCAGCAATCGATGCCGCAGGCGCTACCGATCATGGTCGTCGTCATCGTCGCCGTCTACGCAGTCGTCAATCACACGCTGCCGAGCATCGTGCTCCTCTCGGCGACCATGTACTGGGGTGCACTGAACGTCGCTCTGCTCGCCGGTTTCGTGAGCCGGAGCTGGCACGGTTTGCAATGGCTGTCCAGCGTGACCGTTCGAATCCGCAGATCTCCATCGGACCGGTAACGCCTGAGTTGCCAACGGTCTGACGCCGCCGAACATCTCGCCCTCAGTGGGCTGAGCGGCCGCTGGCGTTGCCCGACTCTCGGACGGCGAAGAGCTCCCACAACTCGGACGTCAGCTCGAGACCTTTCCCGGTGCGGATACTGATGTGGCCGGACGGTTCGAGCACGGCGAGCGCCACCTCGTCGAGCTGTTCGATGCCGTTCACGCGCAGAGCCTGGAACAGTTCGCTGACGCTCATCAACTCATGGCGAAGCGCCTTGTAATCGACGACGCCGTCGCGCAGGAGAATCGTCGGCGACGAGTCGACCATCCGCTCCACCCGAGCCTGCCGGCTGGTCAACAGCGCCAACACGCGCTCCAGCGCGACCACGACGGCGACGACCACCATCCCGTACAGGAGCGGCACGTCCTCGTAGAACATCGGGTCCCCGACTGCGGACCCGAGCGCGATGATGATCACGAAATCGAAGATCGACAGTTGGCCGAGACTCCGTTTTCCCAACGTGCGGATCAAGACCAGCGCGAACACGAACATCGCTGCGGTCCTCAGCACGATCTCGAGGTAGAAGGCCCCCGGCAGATCGCCCAGGAAGATCCGGTGAAGGTCGAAGGAGTAGTCGTTCATGCGGTCACGGTAAGTCATGGCGGCGCGGGAGCCCGACGTGTCTGACCAGGGTGACTTCAGTTGCGGCGCAAGGACGACATCGCGGCCTTCCCCAGTGGCTCGACGAGGGAGTCCGTAGCGCGTTCAGAGCTCGGAGACGTCGCCGGCGGCCCACTGGTCGCGCAGCTTGTACTTCTGGATCTTTCCCGACCCTGTCAGGGGGAACGCGTCGACCTCGAACCACTGCTTGGGGGTCTTGTGCGGGGCAAGGTGGTCGCGCATGTACGAGAACAACTCGGTCTTGTCGAGAGTGTGCCCGGGGGCAGGTCGGACGAACGCCGCAACCGTCTCGCCCCAGCGTTCGTCCGGCAGCCCGACCACGGCGACCTCGCCGACCGCCGGGTGGGCGAAGAGCAGGTCTTCGAGCTCACGGGGGTAGATGTTCTCGCCGCCACGGATGATCATGTCCTTCAGTCGGCCCTCGACCGTGCAGTAGCCGCGGTCGTCCATCGCACACAAGTCGCCGGTGTGCAGCCAGCCGTCGGCGTCGATCGCGTTGGCGGTGCCTTCGGGGTTCTCGAAGTACTCGTGCATCACGTGGTAACCACGGGTGCAGTACTCGCCGACGACGCCGATCGGAACGGTCGCCCCGGTGTCCGGATCGACGATCTTCACCTCGACGCCCGGCATCGGCGGGCCGATCGTGCCGGCCTTGTCCTCGATGGTGTCGGTCGGGTGTGTCATCGACGCGACGGGCGAGCATTCCGTCTGGCCGAACACGATCGTGAACGGCGCGCCGAGTTCCGATTCGAGACGACGAACCATCGGGTCGGGCACGAGCGACCCACCCGAGCAGATCGCCTCGACGCTCGACAGGTCGGTCGTGGCGAAGTTCGGGTGCTCCATCATCGCCACGAGCATCGTCGGTACCCCCAGCACCGCCGTGCCGCCGTAGGTCTCGAACAGCTCGAGCGCCAGGCCCGGCTCGAACGACTCCTCGTACACGAGGGTGGCATGCTTCGACGCAGCGGCGAGCACGGTGACGACGCATCCGGCGGTGTGGAACAACGGAGCGACGCCGATCATCACACCACCTTCGCTCAGGCCCATGCGATCGGCGGTGTGCCAGCCGTTGTTGACGAGGCCACGGTGATGGAGCAACGCGCCCTTCGGGAATCCGGTCGTGCCAGACGTGTACTGGATCATCACGGCGTCGGACGGATCCGGTTCGACGAGGGCCCCATCGAATGCGTCGGCGCCCGCCATGAACTCGTCCCACTGGTCGAAGCGGATGATGTCACGCAACTCGGGGAGTTCAGGCTGGATCTCTTCCACGATGGCGAGCATCGGATTGCCGCGGAACTCGGTGGCGGTGACGATCCCGGCCGATCGGGACTGTTCGAGAACGTACTGCACTTCGTTGGCGCGCAACGCCGGGTTGACCGTGACGAAGATCAACCCGGCGATGCCGGCGGCGTACTGCAGGACGATCCACTCCGGGTAGTTCGGCGCCCACACGGCCACTCGCTCTCCCGGCTCGAACCGGGCTCTCAGGGCGCGTGCTGCCACCTCGGCGTCGGCCAGCAACTCCCGGTAGGTCCAGCTCCGGCGAAGTGTCGGGTCGGTGACCCCGGCGACCAACGCCACCCGATCGGGAACAGCCTCGGCAGCTTCGCGCAAGAGCGCTCCGAACGTGAGATCCCTGACAATCGGCGCGTTCGGCCCCGTTGCGTATGATTCGGTCAGCGTCATCGCAAACACCCCTCTCGTCGTGCTGGATGACACTAGACCACCTCGACGATGCTCTGCGGTTCGTTGCTCTCATCGCAGGGCGGTTCCGTGTGCTGCCGAGGGGTTGCCTGTGCGTGCTTCAGGTGTCGAACCCGACGCCGAAGCG
>JBBQEU010000007.1:0-51218 GCA_038321235.1 Acidimicrobiales bacterium
CGGGAGCCACCGGTCGCAGCGCCTTGCGGAGCGCTTCGTTGACGACAGCGCTCACCGACGCCCGGCTGCGGCGAGCCTCGGCCACCGCCTCAGCATGCAGATCAGGATCGAGATCAATGGTCGTTCGCATCACCGCGCATCATACTGCATCAGAACGCGTCAGAACGCATCTGCACCCGATCGGATGCGGCGCGGAGGCTCAGGTGCGGGCGGGCGTCCTCGAGACATCGTGTCGCGTCGGCACCAACTCGCACGACGACCCAGGCGACGCGGTCTCGCATCTCATCACCTTCACTGCGGTCTCCCGAAAACGGCGAAATCCGGCAGACCCCGTTCGCTGAGCGAACGATTCCTGCCGGATTTCGGGAAGCGCGGGGCTCCGTCGGGCGCCGTGGCCCGACTCAGCCGCGAGCGGCGAGGGCTGCGATGAGCTGCGGAAGGACCTTGTGGACGTCTCCGACGATGCCGAGGTCGGCGACACCGAAGATCGGTGCCTCCTTGTCCTTGTTGATCGCAATGATGTTCTTCGAGCCCTTCATGCCGACCATGTGCTGGGTGGCGCCGGAGATGCCCGCAGCGATGTACACGGTCGGCTTGACGACCTTGCCGGTCTGGCCCACCTGGTAGCTGTACGGAACCCAGCCAGCGTCGACGATCGCACGCGACGCACCCGGCGCACCCTTGAGGGCCTTGGCGAGCGATTCGATCATCTCGAACTTCTCGGACTCGCCGAGGCCACGGCCACCAGCGACCACGACGGCAGCCTCGTCGAGCTTCGGACCCGAGGTCTCCTCGACGTGCACCGCAGTGACGTTGGCGCCGCCGGTGGAACCGAGATCGGGCACCGGGGCCGACACGACCTCGCCCGCTGCACCTGCGCCGGCTTCGGCGACGAAGCTCTTCGGGCGGAACGCCGCGAGGTACGGTCGCTCGCCGGTGAAGGTGGAGTTGACCAGCTTGCTGCCACCGAAGATCGGGGTCTGCACGGTGACCGAGTCGCCCTCGACCGTGACCGAGGTGGAATTCGTGAGCACGGTGCGGTCGAGCTTGACAGAGAGGCGCGCCATCACGTCGCGACCCTCGTAGCTCTGCGGGAACATGATCAGGTCGGGGCTGTCGCCACCGTCGATCACGGCCTTCATCGCAGCAGCGATGGCCACGCCGGGAAGTGCACCGCCGAGGTCACCCGTCGCATAGACCTTGGCGGCGCCGTGATCGCCGAGGCCACCAGCAGCGCCTGCGCCGTCACCGGCGATGAACGCCGACACGGTGCCGCCAAAGCTGCGGGCCTTGGTGAGTAGTTCGAGTGTGCCGGTGGTCGGAGTGCCGTCGGTGGCCTGCGCGAACACCCAGATGTTGTCGATACCCATCAGTGTCTCCTCAGATGACTTTCAGGTTGTCGAGAAATTCGACGATCTTGTTGAACGATTCGCCGTCGTCTTCGATGACCTCGCCAGCTTCGCGGGCGGGGGCATCTTCGACGGAAGTGATCTGCTGGGCCCACGACACCGACTCGATGCCGAGGTCGGCAGCGGTGACGGTCTCGACCGGCTTCGACTTGGCAGCCATGATGCCCTTGAAGCTCGGGTAGCGGGGCTCGACGACGCCGGCGGTCACGGAGACCACGGCGGGAAGCGAGCAGGTGACCTCGTCATAGCCGGACTCGGTCTGACGATCGACCTTGAGCGTGCCGTCGGCGATCTCGATTCGCTTGGCGAAGGTGATCGACGGCAGGCCGAGCACTTCGGCGATCTGCTCTGGCACGGTGCCGGTGTAGCCGTCGGACGACTCGGTTCCGGCGATGATCAGATCGACGTCGCCGAGCTTCTTGGTGGCGCCGGCCAACATCTTCGCGGTGGTGAGCGCATCGGCGCCAGCGAGCGACGCATCACTCACGAGCACAGCCCTGGCGGCACCCATCGCAAGAGCGGTGCGCAACCCCGACGTCTCGTCGTTCGGAGCCATCGACACGAGGCTGACCTCGCCGCCTCCGGCTGCCGTGACGAGTTGGAGAGCCATCTCGACGCCGTAGCTGTCGGACTCGTCGAGGATGAGCTTGCCATCACGCTTCAGCGTGTTGGTGGAGGGATCCAGTTCGCCGGGCAGGGCCGGGTCGGGAATCTGTTTCACACAGACGATGACGTTCATAAGGACGCCCAAGTTACCGGTGCGTCAACTTGCACCCAAACCCGTGCGACCAAGTCGTCGCCGCAGAGTTGGTACCGTCGGCGCCTTGCGGATCCTGCTGGTGGTCAACTCCTTCGCATCGTCGGTCACGGCGCGCAACACCGTGATCGTCCATCGCCGGCTGAGCCAGGGCAACGACGTCGAGATCGTCGAGACGAACCGTCGAGGTCACGCGACCCGTTTCGCCCATGACGCCGCCCGACGGGGGGTCGACGTGGTGATCGGCTTCGGCGGCGACGGCACCCTCAACGAGGTTGCGACGGGCATCGCAGGCACCGAGACCGCGCTCGGGGTGCTGCCGGGCGGTTCCACGAACGTCTTCGCTCGCACATTGGGCCTCCCGAACGACCCCGTCGATGCAGCAGATCACCTCGCCAACGGCATCGAGGCCGCAGACATGCGCCCCATCGGCCTCGGACAGGTGAACGGCCGCTACTTCTGTTTCCACACCGGGGTCGGCTTCGATGCGGCCGTGGTCGAACGGGTCGAGCAGCGCGCGTCGCTCAAGCGCTGGCTCGGGCATCCGCTGTTCATCTGGGCGGGGCTGTCCACCTGGCTGACCGGCTACGACCGTCGCATCCCCCACTTTCGCCTCAGCGGCGACGGTGGCCCCAACGTCGATGACGGCTATTTCACGATCGTGCTCAACACCAATCCGTACACGTACCTCGGCAACCGGCCGCTCGACCTGTCACCTGCGGCGACACTGGACCGAGGACTGGTCGCCATCACGTTCACCACGATGAACGCCGCAGCGATCCTGACGTCGCTCGCTGGTGCGTTACGAGGAGGCGGCATCAAACCGGCTGACCACCTCGACATCCGCATCGACGTGAGCCATCTGGTCGTCGAAGACGAGACCCCGTTCCCGTACCAGGTCGACGGCGATGCGCTCGGCGCCACGAAACGACTCGAATTCACCCATGTGCCCGACGCGGTGCAGCTCGTCTTTTCGAACTGACACTCACGCGGTGATGGCCGGCCAGGCCGCTCGGACCGAATCGCCGCGACGTCCGAGTGCCGACAACGCAATGTCCGGCACGTCGGTACACACGCCGTCGACACCGAGATCGGCCAGCGCGACGAGCCGGACGGGATCGTTGCAGGTCCAGGTGTTGATCGCCATCGCATTGGCATGGCACAACGCCACCAACGCCTCGTCGACCTGCGGCTCCCACGGATGCAGTGCGCCATGACCCGCTGCGGCGAGCCGCCCGATCGTCGCGTCGTCGACCGGAGCGGACGTGAGACAGGCCGTCGCGATGTCTGGGGCGAGTTCACGGCACGCCGCCACGGTGGTCCACGAGAACGACGAGATCATCCAGCGCCGCCGGACCCGCGACCCGCGCCGACGCAGTTCGTCGATGATCGGGGCGATCATCGACATCGTCGGGTCGTAGCCGGCGTCGCCCTTCGAGTTCTTGATCTCGACGTTGACGAGCATCCTGTCGCCGCAGGCGTCGAGTACCTCCGCGAGGGTGGCGAGCCGGCGTGCATCGATCTCGTCCATCGACTCTGGCAACGGATCGTGCGCAACGAGCAATCGTCCATCGAGCGCACGACGAACATCGAGTTCGACACCGTCGGCGCCCAGGCGATCGGCGAGCTCGAACGCTTCGGGGGTATTCTCCGGGGCGGCGGCGGAAGCGCCACGGTGGGCGAGTACGAGCATGCGCCCATCATGGCCGGCCACACTCCAACCCCGAGAACAAGAGACCAATCGACTCTTGCAGGGACACGAAGCGGCGCCTACAGTGCGTCCCGGCCCGAACGGCCCTTCGCCCCCCGGCGACGACCCCCCATCCCCCGCGGAACCACCGCCTCAACCACCTTCGAGGAGCACCAACGTGTCGATCCTTGCGTCCAGCCTCACCCTTGGAGCAGCAGATTACGAATGGCGCGACGACGCCATCTGCCGCGACACCGATCCGGAGCTCTTCTTCCCGGTCGGCACCACAGGACAGGCGCTGGTGCAGATCGATCGCGCCAAAGAGGTCTGCGACGAGTGCCGAGTGGCCAAGCAGTGCCTCGACTTCGCGCTCGACACCAATCAGGACTCGGGGATCTGGGGCGGCCTCACCGAGGAAGAGCGGCGAGTCATTCGCCGCCGCCGCGTCGCCGCCGCCCGCGCCGCCCGCGTCAGCTGAAGCAGCACCTTCCGGGTTGACGGGCGATCTGTCGTCCCGAGACCTGCCTCACTCGATCGTGGGGACACAGAGTTCGATGACGGTGCCGTGCTGACCGCTGGCACCGTCGTCGCCGAGGCCAGCTCCGGCCAGGTCGTCGCTCGTCGCCGGACGGATGTCGATGGTGCCGTTGAGTTCGGTGGTCACCAAGGTGCGCACGATCGACAGCCCGAGGCCCTTCGCTTGGTCGATGTCGAACGACGGATCGACCCCGCGACCATTGTCGACCACCCTGACGGTGAGATTGCGGTCGCGCTGCGACAGACCCACCTGAACGTCGCCGCCGCCGCTTCCTTCGGGGAATCCGTGATCGACGGCGTTCTGCAACAACTCGGTGAGCACGACCGACAGCGGCGTCGCCGTGTTGGCCGGGATGCGCCCACCATCTCCGCTCACCGTGAAACGCACCGGCCGGTCGGGTGACTGGAGGCCTTCCTCGGCGAGGCGCAGCAACGGTCGGACGATCTCGATGAACGCGATGTCCTCGCCCGGTTCACGCGACAGTGACTCGTGCACGAGTGCGATCGTGCGAATCCTTCGGACCGATTCCTGCACCGCCGCCTTCGCCTCGAGGTTGGTCAGGCGACGGGCCTGCAGGCGAAGCAGCGACGAGATCGTCTGCAGGTTGTTCTTCACCCGGTGATGGATCTCGCGGATGGTTGCGTCCTTGCTCAGCAGCAGGCGGTCACGCTTGCGCAACTCGGTCACGTCACGAACCAACAGCAGGCCACCGGCGATGCTGGGGCCAGCGTCGGATCTGGTGACGATCGGAACGCACCGGCACAGCAGCGTGGCGTCAGCGCCCTGTTCGAACTCCTCGACGACCGGTTCGAACCGTTCGAACGCCTGTCGGACAGGGCCGTCGTGGAAACCGAGCTCGGCGAGCCGCATCCCGACAGGGTTGGCCTGGATCCCCACGCGGTGCAGCGCCGAGTTCGCGTTCGGCGACACGTAGGTGACGGTGCCGGCTGCGTCGAGCGTCAGCACGCCGTCGCCGACACGCGGCGCCGCACTCGAGTCGGCGACCCGCCCGGCGAACGGGAACGAGCCGGCCTCGATCATCTTCACGAACTCCTCGAAGATGTCGGAGTAGTTGCGTTCCAGTTCCCCCAGCGGTCGGCCCGCACGAACCTTCCACTCCTTCGTGAGCACGGCGATCACCCGATCGTTGCGACGCACGGGAATTGCGAGCATGCGGCCGTGATTGAACTCGTCGTTGCCGCCGTCGACCTCGATCGCACCCTCGACGCGTCGACTGCCAGCGGCGGCCTGTTCGATCAGTTCGGCTTCGTCACCAGCGGCCCAGGTTCCGACGTAATCGGTCACATAGATCGTCTGGTTCGTCGCCGGACGAACTTGATCGACGATGAGCCACTTCCCCGTGCTGGAGCGCACATAGAGCAGGAGGTCGGCGAAGCACAGGTCGGCAAGGAACGCCCACTCGGCGGTGAGCCGGTGCAGGTGATCGATGTCGTCGCGTTCGAGCGCTGAGTGCTCGCGGGCCAATTCGGCGAGGGAGGTCATCACCGTTGATTCTGCCTGATGATCATGCGTTGCGCAGGTGACCGGCCAACTGGCCCAACCCGGCGAGGTCGTGGATGTCGCCCTCGAGCCACGGCACCGAGATCATCGCCGGAGCCATCGCCGCGAGTTCCGAGCGCCGATCGGACTCTCGTGCCGCCACCAGGGCAACGTCGTCGAATCTGGATGCGATCTGCGTCAACACGGAGCGCACATGCTTGACCGGCGAGTCCAGCCGGTCGGCCACCGCGTCGGCGAGCGGGCCTGCGGCCTGATCGATCAATGCCGCCGCGCTGTTGGCCGCCTCCGTGCCTGCGAGCTCCTCGGGGAGCACCCGGTTGGCGACGATCGCGCCGAGGCACATCTGCCGTTCGAGCAGTGATCGGGCGAGGAAACGGGCCTCGTGGCTCGGCGCAGTCTCGAGCGTGGTGACCACGACAAAGGCAGTCCGGGGGTCGACGAGCAGTGCTTCGACCTCGCGAGCTCGGCGCACGAATCCGCTCTCCATTGCCTGGAACAGCACGAAGAAGTCGGCGATGTCCTGCAGGAATCGCGAGCCCAACACTCGATCGGCGACCTGGTAGAACGGCTTCGACGCCAACGTGAACAACCGCGATCGGTAGGGCACGGTCAGCCAGCGCAGCAGGCGGCTGCCGAAGAACTCGACCATCCGGCCCGGTGCGTCGAGGATCGACAATGCGTTGCGCGACGGGGGCGTGTCGACGATGACCAGATCGAAGTCGCCGCGAGCGTGGAGGTCGTGGAGCTGTTCCATCGCCAGGTACTCGTGGCTGTGCACGAATCGGCTCGTGATGTTCTCGTACAGCGGATTCGCGAGTACTGCGTCGCGAATCGCGGCGTCGGGGGCGTGGCGCATGATCAGTTCGTCCCACCCGGCCTTGGTGTCGAGCATCGCCACCCACACTTCGCCGCGAACCTTGACGCCGGCGTCGGCGAAGGCCGAGGGGTCGATGCGCACCGGCGTGTTGCCGAACTCGTCGAGGCCGAGCGCCGTCGCCAAGCGTCTGGCGGGATCGACGGTGAGCACGAGCACCCGGCCCTTCTGTCGGGATGCCGCAGCGATGCCGAGCGCCGCGGCGATCGTGGTCTTGCCGACACCACCGGAGCCGGCGACCAGGATCATCTCGCGGCTGGCGAGCAGGTTGTCGAGATCACTCACGGCGCCGCCCTCCTGCCGATTCACCGACGGGTTCGGGGTCGAGTTCGTCGGTGAGCGCGTCGGCCACGAGCGACACCACACGTGGACCGGATGCTCTCGCGAACAGCTCGGGCACGGTGATGATCGGAAGATCGTCGACGACGTCGTCGGCTCCGTCGATCCAGCTGCGAAGCCGATCGAGGTGAGCGGCACCAGTGGAGCGTCTCGACTCGGTCAGACGTGCGGCGGCGAGCACGGTGGGAGCACCGGGACCGACCGCCTCGACGAGGATCGGCATTGCGTCGTCGAGGCGGTCGACGACGGTCTGCTCTCGCCGGTTGAACATCGCGGGGAGCACCCGGTTCGCGATGACCGCCGACGCGTGGGCCCCGGTCTCCGAGCGCAGGCGAGCGAGCAGTTCGATGGTCTCCGTGACCGGCATCTCCTCCGGTGTGGTCACGACGGCCACGCCGGTTCGCATCGGGTCGTCGAGGATGTCGAGCATCCATTGGGTCTGATCGCGCACGAGGCCGACCTGCACGAGGTCGGCGATCACTCGGGGCGCCCCGATCTGGCTCACGATGTGTCCGCTCGCCTCGGCATCGACGACCACCAGGTCGTAGTTGCGCTCACGCACCTCCCAACAGAGCTTGCCGACGCCGAGGATCTCCTTCACGCCCGGGGCAGCGTCGGCGACGAAGTCGAACGTCGAAGCGAGCGGGCCGATACGCCCGAGCAACGGGATCCGCACGAACAGACGCAGGTACTCGCGCAGCGAGTCCTCGGTGTTCATCGCCATCGCGTGGAGGTTCGGGGCCACCTCGGTGGGCTCGAACTCGAGTGGTCCGACGTCGAACGCGTTGGCGAGCGCGCCTTTGGCGTCCATTTCGCACACCAGCGTCCTCCGCCCGTTTCGGGCCGCGACATCGGCGATCGCCGCCGCGACGGTGGTCTTGCCGACCCCGCCCTTGCCGGTGACCCAGAGCAGGTCGAGATCGAGCAGCCCTGGCCGACCGGCGGGACCCAAGTTCAGCCTCCGAAGCCGATCCTACGATCGCCGTCGGCCGAGCCGAGCTCGATGTAGGCGATCTTCGCCGAGGGAATGGCGACGTCCTTGCCGCGCTTGTCACTGATCCACAGCACATCGGTCGCCCCGGCGAGTGCGGCTTCGACCCGCGATTTGAGTTCGTCTCGATCCACGTCTTCAGCGAGCTCGATGTTGATCTCGCGGGGGGCCTGGGTCACTCCGATGCGTACGTCCACGAGGCCACGCTACCTCCGACGACCCTCACCGGGCGCCGCCACTAACGTCGGAACCATGACCTCGATCGCCATCCCGCTCTTCTCACAGTTCACGGCGCTCGACGGGATCGGCCCCTACGAGGTGCTGCAGCGCATCCCTGACTTCGACGTGACCTTCATCGGCCACGAACGGGGCGTCGTGCGCTCGGACAACGGCATGCTCGGCATCGAAATCGATGCGACGTTCGAGGAGACGCCGAGTCCGGACGTCGTCGTGTTCCCCGGTGGCTTCGGCACACGAGCACTGATGACCGACGAGCGCGTGCTCGATTGGGTCCGCACCGCCCACGTCTCGACGATCTACACCACCTCGGTGTGCACCGGGTCGCTCGTGCTGGCAGCAGCCGGGCTGCTCGAAGGCCTCACCGCCACCACGCACTGGGGTGCGCTCGACGTGCTCAGCGAGCATGGTGCCATACCCACGGGCGAGCGGGTGGTCGAACACCTCGACCGACGGGTCGTCACCGCGGCGGGCGTGTCGAGCGGCATCGACATGGCGCTTCGGCTCGTCGAACTGCTCGTGGACCGGACCGCTGCCGAGGCCGCTCAGTTGATGATCGAGTACGACCCGCAGCCCCCCTTCGACAGCGGCTCGACCGCCAAGGCGAGCTCCGAGGTCGTCGAGCGCGTGATTCAGTACGCGCAAGCCCGTCACTGAAATCCGTTACTCATGGTGTCTGACACCAGGAGTAACGGTTTCGGAGCTGGTGTTACTCGGCGAGGGGTGCGAGTGCCGCGACGAGGTCGTCGACCGACCACTTGCCCTGCTGCTCGACGGTGTCGCCCATCTCCCACGAGCGCACGCGCTTGACGACCCCGCCCTGGGCGAAGAACGTCTCACCGGTGAACTGACACGCGGTGCTGCTGAGATAGGCGACCAGCGGTGAGACGTTGGCGGGGTCCCATTCGTCGAAGGTGCCCTCCTTGGGCGTCATGATCTCTTCGAGCCCCGGCGTGGCGAGCGTGAGTCGGGTGCGCGCACCCGGCGCGATGCAGTTGCTCTGGACGTCATAACGGGCGAGTTCCTTCGCAGCAATCTGGCTGAAGGTGGCGATTCCCGACTTCGCCGCGCCGTAGTTGGCCTGACCCGGGTTGGAGAACAGCCCGGATGTGCTCGACGTGTGCACGAGATTGCGACGCTTGCCGCGCCCGGCCTTGTGCTCCTCTCGCCAGTACGCCGCTGCCCAACGGGTGGGGGCGAAATGACCCTTCAGGTGTACGGCGACGACCGCATCCCACTCGGCCTCGGTCATGTTGACGATCACCCGATCGCGCAGAATGCCGGCGTTGTTCACCAGGATGTCGAGGTCGCCGAACTCCGCGATTGCTGCATTCACGAGCCGCTGGGCGCCTTCCCAATCGGCGACGTCGTCGCCGTTGGCGATCGCCTCACCGCCACGAGCACGAATGTCGGCGGCCACTTCTTCAGCGGGCGTCCTGTCGCTACCCGCGCCGTCGTTCGCTCCACCGAGATCGTTGATGACGACCTTCGCACCCTCCTCGGCGAACAGCAGCGCGTGCTCCCGACCGATGCCGCGTCCGGCACCGGTGATGATCGCGACTCGTCCATCGAGTGAGGTCATGGATGCTCCTTGTCGACCCGATGACCGGCGGGCGCCGGAGACGGTCACGGAACCGTAGCGATCCGACCTCATTCGAGTCGATTCCCGACTGGCGGCCCGGCGCGCCTGTCGACATCGAGCCCAGCCCCAAACGTCAGAGGAAGATCAGGTCGACGCCGGTGCCCCTGGGGAAGGTCGCCGCGGCCTGGGCCTCTTCGCCGTTGACCGAGATCGACACGAAGACGCCGTCGGTCGTGCCCAGCAGACTGTTCACGGTCAAGCCCGCCTCGATCAGTGCAGCTTCGGAGGCGGGAAAGGTCAGACCGGTCAGATCGGGGAGCGCGACGAGGTCAGGGCCTTTCGACAGCTGGAACGTCACGGTGCCACCGCGTTCGACGGGAGTCTCGGGGGGCGGCGTTTGCGACACGACGCGGCCGACCTCGACATCGATGCTGAAGACGTCCTCACCTTGTGCGGTGACCAACTGGAGCGCATCGAGCGCTGCGGTGGCTTCTGCGGCAGTGAGGTTGGCGAGGTTCGGAGCCGGGCGCGGTTCGGGTCCGAGTGACGCCGTGATCACGATTGCGGTGTCGGGAAGCACCTGGGCACCCGCGGCAAGGGCCGCGTCGTCCTGTACCTGCCAGCGGATCACCGAGCCGGCGGGAACCTCTTCGGAGAATTCGGCCGACGCTTCGATCGGGATCAACCGGAGTTCGGTGAGGGCTTGTTGCGCGGCGACGAGCGTCATGCCGGTCAGCTCCGGTAGCGAGCGGAGTTCGAAACCGTCGCTGACGACGATGACGAAGGTCTCGCCCTCGTCGAGTATCTCCCCGGCGACGGGCACAGTACGAACGACGTGGTCGATCTCGGGCACGACATCGCTGCGTTCACGCTCGGTCTCGATCACCCAGCCGTTGCCAGCGACCTCGTTGCGAGCGACTGCTTCCTCGACGCCGGCCAGGTCCGGCACCTCGAACGACTCGGTGCGCAACAGCAGCCATCCGGCGTAGCCGAGCACTGCGATCCCGACGAGCGCGATCGACGCGAACAACAGGTACTTGCCCCACGGCCGCTTGGGCTTCTCTTCGTCGTAGAGCATGCCCGACGGGGTCGGATCAACGGGCGCTCTGGCAGCAGCGACCGCCGTGGCGGGCATCTCGACCGTGCCCGAGAGGCCGCCGGCTACCGGATCGGCGCCAGCACCATCGGACGACTCGGTGGCCACCTGGACTGCGCCGGTCGGCGGATCGGCCACGTCGGTCAGCAACAACAGCGGCGCGTCGGAGTCGATCGTCGTCGGTTCGTCACCAGTGTCCACGTCGCCTGCTCCGAGGTCCTCGGCTGCGACGATCCCGGTGGAGGCACTCGTGTCGGAGCTGGAGGCGTCGGCGAGATCGTGATCGACAGATGACCCCATCGATGACCCGACGGCCTCGTCCGGATCGACCACCGGCGGTACCGCGTAGACACGGTTGGCGAGCGAATTGGCGAACAAGCTCGACGCCATGACCGGAATCGGTTCGGGCCGCGGGAGTGCCTCGGCAGCAGCCACGAGCGCCTTCGCGAGCTCGGATGCGGTCCACCGATCCTCCGAGTCGGGACGGCCACCACGTTCGAGGACCGATGCAAGCGATCCCATGTCGGCGGTGACCGGCATCAGCTTGCCGACACGAGCCGCCAGCGTCGACACGGTGGAGTCGCCAGCGAAGGGCACCTTGCCGGTGATCGACTCGGTCAGGCACAGCGACAGCGCGTACACGTCGGTCTTCGCGTCGACGTCGAGTCCGAGCGCTTGCTCGGGCGACGCATACCGGGCGACGTGCGTGGCGACGGTCGCAGGTTCGTCCCAGGCCTCGGCACCGAGGAGTTGCGCCATTGCGAAGTCGACGATGCGCAATCGAGCATCCTCGCCGAACACGAGCTTCGATGGCGTGATCTCGGTGTGGATCACGCCGCGTCCGTGGGCGGCCTCGAGCGCCCGACTCGCCTCGAGGCCCGCGACGAGGGCCTGTGACGGGGCGAGCAGTCGACCGCGATCGAACAGATCGCGCAAGCTGCCGCCGCCGAGGTATTCCACGACCCAGTACATCGTGGGCTCGCCGTCGATCTCGGTCTCGCCCCAATCGAAGACGGACGCGATGTTCGGATGGCTGAGCGACATCGCGACCTCGACCTGTCGACGAAAGGCCTGGCGGAACGCCGAGGTGACCGCCAGCTCCGGACGTACGATCTTCACGGTCACGGGACGGCTCGCCGCGGTGTCGATCGCCTCGGCGATCACCGTGTTGGCGCCAGCGCTCACGACGTTCTCGATCCGAAAGCGATCGCCCAGAACTCGCCCGCCGAGCATGCTCGTTCCGGTCGGGGTGGGGTCGGGGGTGTCGGCATCCACAGCAGGCGAAACGCTATCGCCTGAGCAAGTCGCGTGGAGGGCGGGCATCATGGAGGGCGTGACCGATCGCGTGACCGACCCCGATGCCGCCGCCGTCGACGACATCGTTCCGGCGACGACCGACGACATCGCCGCGCCCGCCGATTCCGAGACGCCGAAGGAGCGACCGAAACGCCGCTTCGATCGCGGGCTGCTGATCGCCAGCTTGGTGATCGCGTGTGGCCTCGTCCTCGTGATCTTCGGGCTGACCACCGCCTTGACGGGCAACGACGGCATCGACCGGCCCGAGGAGATCGAGTCGGTGCAGCCGGTCGAGAACGCCGTGCAGGTACTGCAACAAGAGCGTGTGGTCGTCGACCTCCAGCCCGGCTACGAGGCTCGCCTCGTGATCGACGGCATCGAGTTGCCGACCACCGTGATCGGACAGTCCGATGTCGACCCGTTCGACCAGGCCCTACCAGGTCAGCAGGTCGACCTGCCCACCACGGCGGTGTTCGACCCGGGCAACGCCGTGATCTCCTTCCAGCCGGTCGAAGGCGCGGCGATCGAGTCGTTCACCGAGGGCCTCCACGAGGCGCGCGTGATCTTCTGGCGGATCGAAGACGGCCCCGAGCAGGCGTTGAGCTACCGCTGGGAGTTCAACGTCATCTGATCGTGGTTCACGACTGCGGAAGTTCGCCGGTGGCGAGGAGGTGCTCGAATCCCGCTTCATCGAGGATCGGCACACCGAGCGACTCCGCTTTGGTGAGCTTGCTCGCACCTGCCGACTCCCCGACGACCAGCGCGAACGTCTTCTTGCTGACACTGCCAGGGCTCTTGCCGCCGCGTGAGGTGATTGCCTCCTCGGCCTGTTCGCGGTTGTAGTTGGCGAGCGTGCCGGTGACCACCACCGTCTTGGCGTCCAGGGTCTGGGGCGTGGCTGCCCGTGCCGCTGCTGCAGCTTCGGCGGCGGCCGGATCACCGAAGTTCACACCTGCAGCACGAAGTCGATCGACGTACGCGCGATTCGTTTCCAACCCGAACCAGCTGACGATCGTGGTGGCGATCACCTCGCCGACACCCTCGACCGCGGCCAACTCCTCGACCGACTTCGACACGATCGCATCGAGGGTGTGGAACGTATTCGTCAGCGCCAGCGATGCGGCCGGCCCGAGATGGCGGACCCCCAGCGCGGTGAGCAGCTTCGGCAACGGCCGCTGCTTCGACTTCTCGATCTCGGCGACCAGGTTCTGCGCGCTCGTCGGACCCACCCGATCGAGGTCGACGAGTTGCTCGACGGTGAGCGAGTAGAGATCGGCCGGATCGCGCACGAGACCGGTGGCGGTGAGCTTCTCGACCATCTGCTCGCCGAGGCCCTCGATGTCCATGCCGCCGCGTGAAGCGAAGTACGCGATCTTCTGGTCACGCTGGGCCGGGCAGTCCGGGGCGACGCAGCGAGTGTCGGCTTCACCCTCGGGTCGGACCAACGGGTTGCCGCAGCGCGGGCAGTGCGTCGGGAACACCCAGGGTTCGCTGCCCTCCGGCCGCAACGACAACACCGGCCCGACCACTTCGGGGATCACGTCGCCAGCCTTGCGGACCACGACCGTGTCACCCGGGCGAACGTCCTTGACCGCCACTTGATCCTGGTTGTGGAGCGTCGCCATGCCGACGGTGGACCCGCCGACGAAGACCGGTTCGAGCACGGCGAATGGTGTGGCCCGTCCGGTGCGCCCGACCGAGACCATGATGTCGCGCAGCAGCGTCGTGCGTTCCTCGGGCGGGAACTTGTAGGCGATCGCCCACCGGGGCGCCCGAGAGGTGACACCCAACCGCTCGCGCTGGTCGGTGTCGTCGAGTTTGATGACGACGCCATCGATCTCGTAGTCGAGGTCGTGGCGATGCTCTTGCCAGTGCAGGCAGTGCGCAGCCACGTCGTCGATGGTGGTGAAGGTCCGGACGTGGTCGTCGACGGCGAAGCCGAGGCTTGCTGCGAACTCCAACATCGCCACATGGCTGGTGAACTCAGGCCCGCCCAACACCTCACCGAGCTGATAGCTGAAGAACGACAGGTTGCGGCTGGCCGTGACGGCCGGATCCTTCTGCCGAAGGCTGCCCGCCGCCGAGTTGCGGGGGTTGACGAACGTCTTCTCCCCCGCTTCAACGGCGCGCTGGTTGAGCTGCTCGAAGCTCGACCGGGTCATGTACACCTCGCCACGCACCTCGACCACTGCCGGCGCTCCCTCGGGAAGCTCGTAGGGAACGTCACCGATCGTCCCCACGTTGGCGGTCACGTCCTCCCCCACCCGACCGTCGCCGCGGGTCGCTGCCTGCGCGAATCGACCGCCCTCGTAACGCAAACTGATGGCAAGGCCGTCGAACTTCAATTCGCACACGAACGTCGGGACCTCGCCATCGAGCCCCTTCATCACCCGTTCGGCCCAGGAGCGGAGTTCGTCCGCGTCCATGGCATTGTCGAGGCTCATCATCGGCACGCTGTGGGCGACCGGTGCGAAGGCGGTGCTGATCGCCCCGCCGATCAGCCCGGTCGGCGAATCGTCGGCGACGAGATCGGGGTGATCCGCTTCGATCTGGCGCAACTCGCGGACAAGGGTGTCGTAGTCAGCGTCGCTGATCTCGGGGTCGTCGAGCGTGTGATATCGCTCGTTGTGGTAGGTGATCTGCGAGCGGAGCTCATCGACCCGGAGCGCCGAGGAGTTCGCCGTCTCGTCACCGTTCGCGGTCATCGACGCCCAGCATCAGGCGCCGAGGGCGAAACGGGTCGCAGACGACTGGTCCTGGACTCGCTTGCCGACGTCGGCGGTGAGCCGAGCGATACGGCGAGCCACCGACGCCGAGTGCATCGCCAGCCCGCACTGTGGGGTGACGATGCTCTGGCGACGCAGCAGGACTGGGTCGCAGCCCCGCCTGACCAGGCTGCACCAGAGATCGCTCAACGAACGCCACTGCCGTTCCGACGTCGACGGTACGGGCCCGTCGGTGGCTGTCACACCCCATGCGATGATCCCACCGTCGTCGAGGAAACGTGCGAGGTAACCGACCCAGTCCACGAGTTCGGGCGAGACCGGCAGCGACACGACATTCGGACCGGAGGCCAGCAGCGTGGCGACGTCGCACGGACCACAACTGTGGACGCCCACGACGGTGGTGGCGGGCAGCGACGCCATCGCGCTCGACATGCGGTCGATCGCCTCGTCGGGTGGAATCGGGAAGCCCGGCTGCATCAAGTCGGCGAACCATGGCTCGTCGAGTACCACCATCTGACGCGAGTTCGGCACGGCCTCGGTCACCACCGCCGAGATGTCGGCCAGACGATGACGAACGGTCGAGAGCGCCAACTCGAATGCGGCCTCGCGATCGAGGCCGGCACGCTGGAGGGCGACACCGAGGGTGACCGGGCCGACGAATTGCCACTTGACCGCTGCTCCATCGAGGCGCACCTTGGCCGCCAGGTCGAGGAACGAGCGCAGCCCGGCGAACGCCTCGCGTTCGATGTCGGTCGTGATCGTGGCGTGCGGCTTCACCGCAGTCGGGTCGACGGTGACCGTGCCATCGGCAGCGACACGAACGCCGGTGACCCCGACGAGTGCTTGGCCGAGCATCGACTCCTCCGACGACCGTCGAGGCATGGTGGGGATCGTCGCAATGTCGAACTCACCGATCGAGAATGCGGCCGCTGCGGCAGGGTCGAGGTGCGGCAGGCTGCCGATACCCGCAGTGGCGCCGTCGGCGAACGCCGAGCGGGTGACGGTCCGCAGACGGACACCATCCTCGGTTTCGCTCACGACGCACCTCCCATCGGTGATTTCCGCCTACGACTGTGCCAGTCCGACGGGCGTCGAACTGGGATGACTGCATCGTTCCATGCGATGAGTCACACGGCCGAATCGGTTCCCGGTGACCATCGGCACAACACCCACGAGTCGTTCCGACGCCACACATGTCGAGCCCCGGCACGGGACGAACCGTTCGACGCGACCAGATGGCTGCCGACGCAGTGCCGATTCCGCCATGGACACGGCAACCTGTGGTGATGGCGACAGCTGCGCAGGACCCGGTCGATCGGTTTGCTGGTCTCATGCCGTGGTTGGCCCGACTGGCATGGATTCTCGTCGCAGTGATCGGCGGCAGCGCCGTGGAGTCGGCTGTCGACGGTCGAAGTTCGGCCATCGCGTGGACGGCGGCGATCGGTGGATGGGGCCTCTGGGCTGTCGGCGCCCTTGGTCTGGCGATCGCTTCTGTCGGGTCGCTCACGGTCGTGCGCATCGTCGTGCCCATGTCGCTGGTCGCAACGATCACCGCCGGAATCGGCGGAACGACCGCCATCGATCTCGCGCTGCTCGGTGCTCCGGCGGTCGTCGCGACAGCAGCGGTGATGACGGCCGAGTTCGGGCGCCAATGGGTGCAGGCATCGGCCTACGGCGACGAGGAGCGATTCCCGCTGCGCTTCCCCGTCGGCGCCGGGCTCGCGGCGATCATCTCGTGGCTGGTGTGGGCGCCGGCGTTGACCGCCGGACCGCTGCTGATCGCCGCCCGGTCGTGGGTCGGCGGTGTGCTCGTGTGCGTGCTTGCAATCGCGGGCGTCGTGCTGCTCGGGCCTCGATGGCACCGGCTGTCGCTGCGATGGTTCGTGCTCGTCCCCGCTGGTGTCGTCGTCCACGACCCGGTCGTCCTGGCCGACACGTTCCCGCTTCGCACGGCGCAGGTGGCCTCGATCGGACTCGCTCCGGCCGACACTCAGGCAGCAGACCTCAGCGGTCCGGCAAGTGGCTACGCCGTCGAGGTTGCCACGACCGAGTCGGTCACGGCGGTGTTGGCCTTCACGCCCGCGGAACCCAACGGCAAGGCGATCCACCTGCGATCGTTCCTGATCGCGCCGAGCCGACCCGGTCGGGCATTGCGCTCGGCTCGGGCCCGCGGCCTGCCCGTGGCCTGACTATCGACGAAATGAAACCCATGCGTTCGAGGGGTTGGGTCCCTCAGGCTTATCTCGAACGGCCATCAGCAACAGATGCCGCCGCCGAGGACTCGTGTATTGGTGGGGTCGTAGGCCACGACGCTCTGGCCGGGGGCGATCCGGCGCTGCGGTTCGTCCCAGCGCACGAGGATCGACGCGTCGCCGGCGGCAGCGATCGTGGCGGGCAGCGCACGTCCATGCGCGCTGCACTGCACCAGCACCGCGCCGTCGACTGGGCCGTCGACCCAACTCATCTGGTCGACGATCAGCTCGTCACGAAGTAGATCGGCGTCGCTTCCGACGGTGACGGTCGCTGACGCCATGTCGACGTCGAGCACGTAGCGCTTCGGACCGCCTCCGGGCAAGCCGATGCCCTTGCGTTGGCCGACGGTGACCAGCTCGACCGACTCGACCTCGCCGAGACGGGTGCCGTCGGCGTCGACGACCGTGCCCGGTCGGAACGGGATGCGATCGCCGAGGAACGCGGTGCGGCCACCCGTGGAGGTGATGAAGCACACGTCCTGGCTGTCGGGCTTGGCGGCGGTACGCAGGTCGATCGACGCAGCGAGCGCGCGGAGATCGGTCTTCTGCATCCCGC
Source organism: Acidimicrobiales bacterium (assembly GCA_038321235.1). Taxonomy (GTDB): domain Bacteria; phylum Actinomycetota; class Acidimicrobiia; order Acidimicrobiales; family Ilumatobacteraceae; genus Sva-07. The sequence continues at coordinate 17,865 of JBBQEU010000007.1, forward strand.
CGACCGGGAACATCGTGCGGGCGAGCTGCGTCTGGTCGAGCATGTGGACGACGTAGCTCTGGTCCTTTGCCGCATCCGAGCCGCGCTCGATCGTGAAGCGACCATCCACGCCGGGCACGATGTTGGCGTGGTGACCGGTGGCCACGGCGTCGAAGCCGAGCAGATCGGCTCGCTCGGCGAGGCGGGCGAACTTGACCGACCGGTTGCATTCGATGCACGGGTTCGGGGTGACGCCACGAGCGTGCGCATCGATGTACGGGGCGACGACGTGTTCGTCGAAGTCGTCACCGAAGTTGAACACGAGATGGTCGATACCGAGCTGCTGGGCCACCCGGCGGGCGTCGTCGACGTCGGACACCGAACAGCAGCCCGTGTCGCTGTCGCCGCCCCACAGCTTCATCGTGACCCCCACGACCTCGTGGCCCGCCTGTTGGAGGAGTAGCGCCGCCACGGACGAGTCGACCCCACCCGACATCGCGCACATCACCTTCACGGTGCACTCCCGATCGCGTCAGCGGTCGCACCGACCGGCGCGATGGATGTCGAGTGGCGGCGCAACTGATCGACGGAGGAGCCGATCACGTCGACGGCCCGCTCGACGTCGACCGCCGTGGTGGTGCGGCCGAGCGTGAGCCGCAACGCGCCGAGTGCCGTCGACCGATCGACGCCCATCCCGGCAAGGACGTGCGAGGGCTCCATCGCTCCGCTCGCGCAGGCCGACGCAGCGGACGCACACACGTCGGCCTCGTCGAGCAAGAACAACAGGGCTTCGGATTCGATGCCGGCGATGCACACGTGCGCTGATCCGGCGACCTTGTACTCGCCGGGCACGGTCTCGGTCACACCGTCGAGGCGGTGCTGGAGCCCGGCGACGAGTTCGTCACGCAACGGGGACAAGCGAGCATTCTCGTCGACTCGCTCGCGATCCGTGAGCTCGAGCGCAACCGCCGCAGCAACGATCCCTGCAGTGTTGTGGGTGCCGCTGCGCCGTTCGCGTTCCTGGCCGCCACCGATGATCAACGGGTCGACCTTCGGTCCGCCGCGCTCGACGAGCACACCGACACCCTTCGGACCACCGAACTTGTGGGCACTCAGCGACAGCAGATCGATGTGCGGCGTGATGTCGCTCAGGTCGAGCCAGCACGCCGACTGGACGGCGTCGGTGTGCAACAGCGCGTCGGGGGCGTGACGACGCACGACCCGGGCGACTTCGGCGATGTCGGTGATCGTGCCGACCTCGTTGTTGACCGCCATCACGCTGACGATCGCGACGTCGGGAGTCGCGTCGAGCGTTGCCGCCAGCTCATCCAGGTCGACTCGGCCGAACGCATCGACGCCGATGACACGGCCCTGATCACCTTGGTGTTCGACGACGTGGAGGACAGCGTGGTGCTCGACGGCAGGACACACCGCGATCCCACCCCGACGGGCGATGGCGCCGGTGATCGCCATGTTGTCGCTCTCGGTGCCGCAGCCGGTGAAAACCACCTCGTTCGGGTGACAGCCGACGACGCGGGCCACGGTGTCGCGGGCCTCGTCGACGGCCTGGCGGGCGCGGCGGGCGAACCGGTGCGAGCCCGACGGGTTGGCATACAGCTCCGACAGGTACGGCATCATCGCCTCGACCGCCTCGGCGCGCATCGGCGTCGACGCAGCATGGTCGAGGTAGGTGATGGCCGGCTCCGTCACCCGCCACACGCTACCGATTACATCAGGGGTCAGACCCGCGATGTAATCCGCCGTAGCCTCGGGATGGTGCGGGGATACGACCAGCGTTCGTACGGCGACGGGTTCGCCGACGTGTACGACGAGTGGTACGCCGACGTCACCGACGTCGAGGCCACCGTGACGCGCATGGTCGAGCTCGCCGGCGCTGAGGGTCGGGTGCTCGAACTCGGCGTCGGTACCGGGCGACTCGCCGTTCCGATGGCGGATGAGGGCCTCCAGGTGGTCGGCATCGACAGCAGTGAGGCGATGCTCGCCAAGCTCGCCGACCGCGACACTCACCAACGGGTCACGTCGATCCTCGGTGACATGATCGACGACCTACCCGATGGGAGATTCGACGCAGTGCTGATCGCGTACAACACGATCTTCAACCTGCTCGGCGAGGGCGAACAACAACATCTGCTCCATCAGGTGGCAGCACGGCTCGCACCGAATGGCGTCTTCGTCATCGAAGCGTTCGTGCCCGACTTCGGTCCGGGTGACGGGTCGTCCGAGGTCAGCGTCCGCTCGATGGCCACCGACCACGTCGTGCTCTCGGTGTCGGTCAACCGGCCCGACGAGCAGTTCGCCGAGGGGCAGTTCGTGCAGTTCTCCGAGTCGGGCGGAGTCCGACTCCGACCATGGTCGATCCGCTGGTCGACCCCCGGCCAACTCGACGAGATGGCGTCAGCTGCAGGGCTTCGACTCGTTCGGCGAGTGGGCGACATGGCCGGCGCCGCGTTCACTGACGACAGCGCCCAGCACGTGTCGATCTACCGACTGACTGACGCTGGATGACGCAGCCCAAGTTCGGGCTCGGTGTCCCCAACGGCGGCGACTTCGCCGACCCGGTCCGTCTCGCAGCGCTTGCCCGCGACGCCGAGGCGGCCGGATGGGACGGCTTCTTCCTGTGGGATCACGTGATCCGCCGCCAACCGTGGCAGCCGATGGTCGACCCGTGGGTGGTATTGGCCGCAGTGGCGACTGCGACCGAGCGGACCATCATCGGCCCGATGGTCACGCCGCTGGCGCGGCGGCGTGTGTCGGTGGTGGCCCGGCAGTCGGTGACGCTCGATCGCCTGTCCGGCGGGCGGCTGCGACTCGGCGTCGGCCTCGGCGCTCCCGATGACGAGTTCACCCGGTTCGGCGAATCCGCCGACCCGAAGCGCCGGGCGCGGATCCTCGACGAATCCCTCGACGCGCTGCAGTTGCTCTGGTCCGGTGAATCCGTGTCGTATCACGGCGAGCACGTCGTGATCGACGACGTCGAGTTCCGTCCCACGCCCGTCAACCATCACATCCCGATCTGGGTCGCAGGCGGCTGGCCAGGCGGCGCGCCGTTCCGTCGGGCGGCCCGCTTCGACGGCGTCTGGCCGGTCGCCAAGGCCGGCGGCTACCTCCGCGTCGACGAGTTCATCGAGTGCGTTGCGGCGGTCCGAGACTTGCGAACCAGCGACGAACCCTTCGACGCCTGCTTCGTCGATCGCAGCCCTGCCGGCGGTGACGGCGAGACCTCCGACAAGATCGGCCGACTCTCTGGCGCCGCCATGACCTGGTGGATCGATTCCCTCGACGACCCCACCATCCCCTTCGAACACCACCGCGCCCGAGTCCTCGCCGGCCCGCCCCGCTGATCTTCGCCCCGAAATTTCGCGCCAGCGTTGCGCTGACCGCAACAGAACCGCGACATTTCGGTCACGTCTCGCTGGGGTTGCTGAAATGGCGCGCTGGCGTTGCGCTCAGCGCAACGCCAGCGGGATTTTTCGGCGGCGATGCGTGGGCTCAGAAGGAGTGGTAGCCGCCGTCGATGGTGATGACGTCGCCGGTGTGGTAACTGGAGGCTCGGCTCGCGAGGTACACCGCGAGGCCGCCGAAGTCGTCGGCGGTGCCCCAGCGGCGCATCGGCACGCGGGGCAGCACGTTGTCGACGAATTTGTCCCAGCCGAATGCTCCGGCGGTCATGTCGGTCTCGATCCACCCGGGCAGCACCGAGTTGCACCGGATGCCGTGGCGCGCGTGCTGCACGGCGATCGCCTTCATCATCGAGTTCACGCCGGCCTTCGAGGCGCCGTAGTTCTGGCCCGACTGCTGGCCGAAGAATGCCGACCCCGACGTGGTGAACACGATCGACCCGCCCGCTTCGTCGCCGTCGGCGTGACGCGAGACCATGTGCTTCGCGGCCTCACGCGCGGTGAAGAACGCACCGTCGAGGTTCACCCGCATCACCCGCCGCCACTCGTCCGACGTCATCCCCACGAAGCTCGGCGCCTGGCCGCCCACTCCCGCGTTCACGAAACACGAGTCGATCCGACCGAGTTCGTTGATCGTGTCGGACATCGCTTGCTCGACAGCGGCCTCGTCGCCCACGTCGCACACGATCGACAGCAGCTCGACGTCGTGACGACCCAACTGTTCGATCGCGGCGTCGTTCTTGTCGGGGTTGGTGCCCCAGATGGCCACGTCGGCGCCGTGAGCGGCGAGTGCGCCGGCCATCCCGAGCCCGATCCCGCCGTTGCCGCCGGTGACGAGCGCCACGTGGCCGGCGAGGTCGAACGGGGAGTGTTCGGGAAGGGTCATGAGGCCGACGGTAGGGCCCGTCACGCGCCGACGCACCAGTGGAGATAACGTCGAAGCTGCATGTACTTGGAGCGCGTCCGCCAGCCCGCCGATCTGCGGGACCTGTCGTACGACGAACTTCGCGACCTCGCAGGCGAGATCCGCGACTTCGTCGTCTCGGCGGTGTCGGACACCGGCGGACACCTCGGCTCGAATCTCGGCGCCGTCGAACTCACCCTCGCCTTGCACCGGGTCTTCGATTCGCCGACCGACGCGATCCTGTGGGACACCGGCCACCAGGCCTACATCCACAAGATCGTCACGGGTCGCCAGAAACAGTTCGAGCAGCTGCGCCAGCAGGGCGGGTTGTCCGGCTACCCGAGCCGGGAAGAGTCCGAGCACGACTACATCGAGAACAGCCATGCTTCGACTGTGCTGTCGTACGCCTTCGGAATGGCCGTCGCCCGCGACCTTGGCACCGACCCTCACCGCCACATCGTCGCGGTGATCGGAGACGGCTCGCTGACCGGCGGAATGGCCTACGAGGCGCTCAACAACATCGGCCACGGCGACAAGCAGGTCGTCATCGTCCTCAACGACAACGGCCGTTCGTACGCCCCGACGGTGTCGATGCTGTCGGCCAATGCGCAGGGTCGCGACGAACGAGCCCATCATCCGGCGAACCATCCGGCGAACCTGCCGAGGGTCACCGATCGGGTGACCGGCAAGTTGTCGCACGCACTCACCGACATCCGCACCAACCCGGTGTACGTTCGCCGCCAACGCCGCCTCGAGGAATTCCTCCAGCACCTGCCCGTCGTCGGCACCCACGCCGGTTCGGCGATGGACGCATTCAAAGCTGGTGTCCGCGAGTTCCTGCAGCCACCATCGTTCTTCGAGGCGCTCGGCGTGCGATACGTCGGACCGTTCGACGGCCACAACATCGAGGAGATGGAGCATGCGTTCCACAATGCCGTCGAGCTGTCATCGGAGGGCCCGATCCTCGTCCACGTGCTCACCCAGAAGGGTCGCGGCTACTCCCCCGCCGAGGACGACGACGAGAAGCACCTGCACGATGCACCCGTGTTCGACCCGCTGGTGGGACCGCCCAAAGCAGTGTCAACGGGCTACACACAGTCGTTCGCCGAGGCGCTCCTGAAAGAAGCCGAGGCTGACGAGCGCATCGTGGCGATCACCGCAGCGATGCCGGGTCCGACCGGCCTCCTGCCGTTCCAGGAGCGCTACCCCGATCGCTTCTTCGACGTCGGGATCGCCGACCAGCACGCGGTCACCGGCGCTGCCGGCATGGCGATGGGTGGCCTCCGTCCAGTGGTGGCGATCTACTCGACGTTCCTCAACCGGGCGTGGGATCAGGTCGTCTACGACGTCGCCTTGCACCGGCTCCCGGTGATCTTCTGCCTCGACCGTGCCGGCGTCACCGGGCCCGACGGCCCGAGCCATCACGGCGTGTACGACATGGCGCTGCTGTCGAAGGTGCCGGGCATGCGCGTCCTCGCTCCATCGAGCGCTCAAGAGCTCGCTCAGATGCTGCACGACGCCATCACGCTCGTCGACGCTGGACCGATCGCTATCCGGTACCCCCGTGGTGCCGCCCGTCAGGTGAGCGAACATGAGATCGGCTCCGGGCTCGCTGCCCGCAAGGCAGTGACCGGTTCGGGCGGCGTCTGCATCGTCGCTGTCGGCAAGATGCTCGAGACCGCCGAGAAGGCTGCCGCCACCCTCGCTGTCGACGGCGGCGAGGTGACGGTGTGGGATGCGCGTTGCTGCGCTCCTCTCGACGCCGAGATGATCGCTGACGCTGCCGGGCACGACCGGGTGATCACGATCGAGGACGGGGTCCGCGATGGCGGAATCGGCATGTCGATCGCCGACGCTGTGTGCGCGATCGACCAGTCGACGCACGTCGACGTGCTCGGGTTGCCCACCAAGTTCATCCCGCACGACCCGAAGTCCGACGCGATCCTGGCCCGCTTCGGTCTCGACGCCAACAGCCTGGTCGCCCTCGTCCGCTCGGCCTGACGAACCAAACTGTGGTGTTCGACGCACTCCGCACCGAGCGCCTGCTGCTACGTGCACCGAGCCCGTCGGACACCGCCGACCTGCACTCCCGGCGCAACGACGCCGACATCGCCCGCTACCAGGACTGGCTGACGCCGTATCCGCTCGATCGAGCCGAGGCGCTCGTGACGGAATCGACAGCGCTCGACGGTCCGACACCGGGGCACTGGTGGATGATCACGATCGCCGACCCCACCGACACCACGGTGCTCGGCGACCTGGCGTTGCACCTCACCGCCGACGCCCACACCGCCGAGGTCGGCTACACGCTCAGCCGGACGGCGTGGGGGCACGGATACGCGACCGAAGCGGTCGGCGCGCTCGTGGCCCACTTGTTCGACACCGTCGGCGTGACGCGCGTCGAGGGCAAATTACACCCGGACAATCTGGCCTCGGCCATGGTGTTGGAGCGCGTCGGGATGCTGTTCGAGGGTCACACGAAATTGTCGTTCTGGCTCGGTGACGACAACTCGGACGACTGGATCTACGGCATGACCCGTGGCGACTGGGAGGCGTGGCGCGATCGTCCCCATCGTCGGCCCTCCAGCGTGCGACTCGTCGAGATCGACGCCGACTCGATGGGCGACGTTCGGCGCCTCACGACCCACAAATCACAGGAGCGATTCGTCGCCCCGGTCTCGGCGTCGTACGGCGACGCCCTGTTCCCCGAGGTGATCGACGGGGCTCCGGTCGCTCCCTGGATGCGAGCGATCGAGGCCGACGGCGCACTCGTCGGGTTCGTGATGGTCGCCCTCACCACTGACGTTCATCCCGAGCCGTACCTGTGGCGCCTGCTGATCGACCGGAGGCATCAGCGGCGCGGCATCGGCACCGCCACACTCGACCTGCTCGTCGAGCAGTGTCGAGCGTGGGGCGACCGCGCCCTCACGGTGTCGTGGGTTCCGGGCAAGGGTTCACCGGATGCGATGTATCTGCGCTACGGCTTCGAACCGACCGGCACCGTGCTCGACGGTGAGCTCGAGGGTCGGCTCGCGTTCGAGTCGTAGTGTGGCCCCGTGATCGCCGCCGACCCGTACGCCGCCTACACACATCTTCGCTTCGACCGACCGAGCGATGGCGTGCTGTTGATCACGCTGGACGATCCCGATCGCCTCAATGCCACCGGGCCCGAAATGCACCTGCAACTGTCGCGAGTGTTCCGCACGATCGACGACGACCCGAGCGTGCGTGCGGTCGTCGTCACCGGCGCCGGGACGGCATTCTCCGCAGGCGGCGATCTCGACTGGATCGCCGAGCAGGTCGGCGACTACGCCCAGACGATCCGGGTGATGCGCGAAGCCGGCGACATCGTGCGCACGATGATCGACTGCGACACCCCGATCGTGTCGGCGATCAACGGTGTGGCCGTCGGCGCCGGGCTTGCAGTTGCGTTGATGGCCGACGTGAGCATCATCAACGAAGACGCTCGACTGACCGACGGGCACATCCGCCTCGGCGTCGCCGGCGGTGACCACGCCGTGGCGATCTGGCCGTTGCTGTGCGGCATGGCCAAGGCGAAGTACTACCTGCTGACCGCCGACTTCCTCGACGGACGCGAGGCCGAACGCATCGGGTTGGTGTCGAAGGCAGTCCCCGCCGGCGACGTGCTGTCGACTGCGATGGGCGTCGCAGAGAAGCTTGCCGCCGGGCCGGTCGATGCCACGCGGATGACCAAGCGCGCCCTCAACCATTGGCTGCGCCAGGCACTCCCGAATTTCGAAGCATCGCTGGCCTACGAGATGCTCAACTTTCTCGGCCCCGACGCCGCCGAAGGGCTGGCCGCACTGCAGGAGAAACGACGACCCGACTTCCGAGGTGCTGCGAACGAGGCAGCAGCGACGTCGTGAAGCACCTCGAGGAATTCGATCTCTCGCACGACCTCGCGCTCGCGCTCGACGTGGCGGACGCAGTCGACGCCTTCACGTTGCCGCACTTCCGCGAGGCCGACTACACGATCGACTGGAAACGCAACGAGACCGAGGTGACCGAGGTCGACCGGCGCGCAGAGACGATGATCGTCGAGCAACTGGTCCGAGAGCGGCCCGCGCACGGAGCGTTCGGCGAGGAGCACGGGCCCGCCGGCGATCACCGGTCGCCGTGGCGGTGGGTGATCGATCCGATCGACGGCACGTCGGGGTTCGTTCGCGGCATCCCCATCTGGGCCACCTTGATCGCACTCACCCACGTCGAGCGGGGTGCGGTGATGGGCGTCGTGTCGGCGCCGGCACTCGGCCGTCGCTGGTGGGGCGGGCTCGGACTGGGCGCCACGATGAGCGTGTTCGGCGACGAGCGGCCGATCGTGGTGTCGACCGTCGACGACCTCGCCGAGGCCCAAGTGAGCATCACCCACTGTCACGGTTGGGACGCACTCGGGCTCACCGACGCATTGGTGCGTCTCCAGCAGAGCGCCAGACGCTCGCGCGGCGTCGGCGACTTCTGGCAGCACATGCTGGTGGCCGAGGGAGCGATGGACGTCGCGGTCGATGCGGTCGGCGTGGCGCCCTACGACATCGCTGCGGTGAAGCCGATCGTCGAGGCCGCCGGCGGGCGCCTCACCGACCGCTTCGGCGAGCCGACCCACGAACACGACACGGCGATCAGCACGAATCGACTGCTCCACGACGTCGTCCTCGCCGAACTCGTCGGCTGAAGACGTTCACGTTCTTGTGTCAGCCCCGATCGGTGATTCACCGCTGTGGGCTGACACGAACCGACCCCCAGGAACTTGTGTCAGCCCCGATCGGTGAATCCCCGCTGTGGGCTGACACGAATCCGAGCGAAGGTCCCCGAGGGGACCCGATACCGTGGCCCGCCATGTCGAGCGAGACGCCATCGCCCCTCGAGACTCCGGCGCGTCCCGAGGTGGCGCCGGAGACCTTGGCGATCACCGCCGGTCGGGCCGCCAGCGGGGCGTCGCTCGCACCAGCATTGTGGGCGTCGAGCACCTGGGAGTCCGAGAGCCTCGACGACGCCCACCGTCGCGCCACTGCGCTCCGCCACGACGGCTTCTATTCGCGCTACTCCAATCCCACCGTGCGCTCGTTCGAGCGGGCAATTGCCGAACTCGAAGGCGCCGAGGAGTCGCTGGCGTTCGCCTCCGGAATGGGCGCAGTCGCGTCCACCGTGTTCGCCCTGTGCTCCACCGGCAGCCACATCGTCGCCCAACGCCAGCTCTACGCCGGCACACTCGCTTTCTTGCAGGGTCCGTGCCGACGAATGGGCATCGACGTCACGTACGTCGATGTTGCGTCGCCCGGAGCGTTCACCGAAGCGGTCGAGCCCGGACGCACGATGCTGGTGCTCGCCGAGACGCCGTCGAATCCTCTCTTGGAGTTGGCCGACCTCGACGAGTTGGGCGCGATCAGAGGACCGTTCACCGTCGTCGATTCGACGTTCGCGACGCCGCTCGGCCAGCAGCCTCTGGCACACGGCGTCGACATCTCGTTGCACTCGGCCACGAAGGGGATAGCCGGCCACAACGACGCAACACTCGGCGTGATCTCGGGCGACGCAGATCTGCTCGGCGAGATCTGGGCGTATTCGGTGCTGCACGGTGCGACACCGTCGCCGTTCGACGCGTTGAATGCGTTGCGCGGAATACGCACACTCGGCGTGCGGACGCGCCAGCAGAACGAGACGGCTCGCTCCCTCGCGATCACGTTGGCCGATCACCCCGAGGTCGTCGCCGTGCACTACCCCGGGCTCAGCGAGCATCCTCAACACGCCCTCGCCACCAAACAACTGCGGCAGTACGGCACGGTGTTGTCGTTCGAGGTCGCCGACCGCGAGACCGCTTCGGCCCTGCTCGGTCGACTGCGCATCGCGCGGGTTGCCACGTCGCTCGGTGGGCCCGAGACGATTGTCTGCCATCCGGCAACATCGACCCACACGAGCCTCACCTCCGATGAGAAACTGGCCACCGGGGTCAACGAGGGCTTGCTTCGTGTCTCGGTCGGCCTCGAGGACGGAGGCGACATCATCGCCGACTTCGAGCAGGCGCTCGAGACCCCGGCCTGACGCTCACTCGACGATCGGCACGAGCGACGGGCCGAAGGCGAACCAGACGTCGATGACCGCCTCGATGTCGCTGTCCGCCCCACTCCAGTCGTAGGCACGAACCTGATGTCGACTGCGACGTCCGAGCCGCGAACGGAACAACTCGAACGTGGTGGCACCCCGCAGCGTCACCGTGGTGCCGGCGTCGAGGTCGCCGGTCGTGACGGTCGTGCCGTCGGCGAGTTCGATCACGACCCGGCTCGGCGCGGCCAGCGTCGCGAACGACGGGGTGTCGACGATCGGGTTGGATCGTGCGCCGGGTCGATCGAGGGCATGGCGGATGTCGTGCTCGTGGCTGTGGCAGTCAATCGGTGGACGACCTTGGCCCACCTGCTCGATGAGCTCGGCGAACGCGGGCACCTGCTGACTCCATCGGGTGAGGAGTTCGTCGACGCTGAACACCCCGTTTCGTTCGACCTGCGCTGCGGTCCACGCCTCACCGGGGGCACCCTCCATTCGTCCGGACGCGGCGTCATCGGGGATGCCTGACACGTGCGACAAGACATCACGAACCGTCCACACCGGAGCGCACGGGACGACGGTCGCCCACGCAGCGTCGTCGAGCGTTCGTGCGAGGTCGATGAACGAATCGACGGCGAACCGGTACTGCTCGGCGATGGCGGGTGGGGTCGACATCGTCGCATGCTCCCACACGATTGGATCCGACGGAGATGCGCGACACTTCACCGATGAACACCGATGCAACTCCCGCCCGCTCGGTCACCCGCCACGATGATCGTGGTCGCTACGAACTCGAGGTGGACGGCGACGTGGTGGCCTTCGCCGAATTCTCACAGCGCGACGACGTGATCACGATCCCGTACATCGAAACCGATGTCCACCATCGCGGCAACGGGTATTCGTCGCTCTTGATGGACGGCGTGATCGACGACATGCGAGTTCGCGACGTGCACGTCCGTGCGACGTGTGCGGTTGCTCGTGCTCACATCGCAGCGAAGGCCCCCGAGTTGCTGGCGCGCTGAGCATGTGCCGCAACATCACCACACTGCGAGGGTTGGAGCCGACTGCGACAGCTGAGGAAGTCGAGGCGGGTGCGCGTCAGTACGTCCGAAAGATCAGCGGTGTTCAGAAGACGTCCGCCACCACCGAGGAACCGTTCGAACTCGCCGTGGCCGAGATCGCCGCCATCACGACTCGACTCCTCTCCGAACTGCCACCGAGGAAGTCGCCGCCGAAACAAGATCCGCCCCTCCGCCGCCTCGCTGCCCGCGATTCGGCGTCCCGATAGACGGCACCGTGTGACGCTCAGGCACGCTGGCGAGGGAAGCGCCAGCGACGAGCCAGAAGCGGCGCGAGGAGGAAGCGAAGCGGACGACGAACCCGCCGAATTACGAATAGAACGGGTTCGAGCCGGTGGAATGGTCGGTGAGGTCGCGGACGCTCAGGACGGCATCGATGGCGTCGACGAGCATCGTCTGCACGCCGTCGAGCATCGTCTGCTTGCTCATCGAGCAACCGTGGCAGCCGCCGCCCATCGTGAGGTAGGCGGTGCCCTCGCCGTCGTGGCCGACGTAGGTCACGAAGCCGCCGTGGGCGGCGAGTGCCGGGTTCACCTCGGACGCGACGAGCGCGTCGATCTCGGCAGAGAGCTCGTCGTCGGCGGTGAGTCCCTCGACCGAAGGCGCCATCGGCCGGTTCGGGTTGCGGATCACGAGGCCCTGGGTGCTGGTGTAGTCGAGCGTGGCGCCGGTGAGTAGCGCGACGTCGTCGCCGGGGATGATCACCTTCATGCCGTCGTGCGTGCGGACCTGGTCGGCGAACGCTGCGGTCAGGTATTCCTCGAACGACAGGTCGTAGCGGAAATCCTCACCGGCGTCGGAAGCAATGGCCAGACGTAGACCGAGCTTGTCGCCGTCGACCTCGTCGTCGCGAAGTTCGCGCAGGTGATCGAGGGCTTCGGGTGTGACCGCGATGATGGGTTCGCTGGTGCTTGCTTCACCGGTCTCCGCTGCCATGGCTTCGAGGGGACTCATTCCTTCGAGGCTACCGGCGCCTCCTGCGCTGGGGTGCGCTGGGGTGCGCCGAGGTACCGACGCATCGTCTACGGCGCACCGCGATGACCTACTCTCGTCGAGTGACCGACGGCAGCCGCAAGGCAATTCTTGCAGCATTCTTCGCCAACCTCGGAATTGCGATCAGCAAGTTCATCGGATTCCTCATCACCGGTTCGGCGAGCCTGCTGGCCGAGACGATCCACTCCGTTGCCGACACCGGCAACCAGCTGCTGCTCTTGCTCGGAGGGCAGCGCTCCCGCAAGTCGGCGACGCCAGAGCACCCGTTCGGCTACGGACGCGAGCGGTACTTCTGGGCGTTCGCGGTATCGTTGGTGCTGTTCTCGATGGGCGGCATGTTCGCCCTGTACGAGGGCATCTCGAAGTTCCGTGATCCGCACGAGGTGGAGAGCCTCGGCGTGGCGATCGGCATCCTCGTGCTTGCGATCGTGTTGGAGTCGTTCTCGTTGCGTACTGCGGTGAAGGAGTCGAACCACGTGCGCCGACCCGGCACGAGCTGGTGGCGGTTCATCCGCGGAACGAAGCAGCCCGAACTGCCGGTCGTCCTGCTGGAGGATGTCGGCGCGCTCACCGGTTTGTTCTTTGCGCTGGGTGGTGTGTTGATGGCCCACTTCACCGACGACGCCCGGTGGGATGCTGTCGGCTCGATCAGCATCGGCGTGCTGTTGATCGTGATTGCGGTGGTGTTGGTGATCGAAATGAAGAGTCTGTTGATCGGCGAGTCGGCCTCGGCCGACATGCGAGAAGCGATCATCGCTGCGATCGAAGCGAGTGCACACGTCGATCAGTTGATCCACATCCGCACCGAGCACATCGGCCCCGACGAAATCCTGGTCGGAGCCAAGGTCGAGTACGCGTCGTCGCTGTCCGCTGACCAACTCGTGGCCGCGATCAACGCCACCGAAGACGCGATTCGGGCGGCGGTGCCGGCATCCACGGTGATCTATCTCGAGCCCGATCTGAACCGAACCGATCACCCCGATCTGGTGGATGTCGCCGAATCGCCGAGCAGTGTTCGAGATGTGCCTGGCACATCTCGAACACCGAACGCACGCTGATGGCCGAACGGCTGAGTGGCCGGGCGCTCGGGTTGATGGCCATGAGCGTTGCGGTCGTGAGCTTCTCGACGAGTTCACCGTTGATCAAGTGGTCGGAGTCAACGGGATCGGTGGTCGCGTTCTGGCGCATGATCGGTGCCGTCATCGGCTGGTGGACGGTGATCGTGTTCACGCGGGCACGCACAGGGCGACCGGCGCCGGCAGCAACGACGTGGCGAATGGCGCTTGTTCCCGGCCTCGCCTTCGGTGCCAACATCGCCGTGTTCTTCACCGCCATCACCAAGACGAGCATCGCTCACGCCGAGTTCATCTCCACGCTCACCCCGCTGGTGCTCCTGCCAGCTGGCGCGTTCTTCTTCGGCGAGCGACCGAACTGGAACGCGTTGCGGTTTGGTCTGATCTCGATCGTTGGCGTGTCGCTGGTGTTGTCCTTCGGGCCCGAACAAGGGGAGTCGTCGGTGTCGGGCGACGTGCTGATGATCGCTGTCATCGCGCTGTGGACCGTCTACCTGCTGACGTCGAAGCGGGCCAGGGCGGCGGGTGTCGGGACGCTCGACTTCATGGCGTGCATGATGCCGATCGGTGTGCTGACCGCTGGCCCCATTGCGGCGATCATCGCAGGGTCGGAGGTGTTCGGTCTGAGCGCCAAGGGTTGGCTGGTGGTGGCGATCCTCACGCTGCTCACCGGCATGCTCAGCCATGGTTGCATCGTGTTCGCCCAGCAGCACCTCCCCGTGGCGACGATCGGCATCATGCAGACCGCGCAACCGGCGCTGGCGGTCTTCTTCGCATTCGTCATCCTGGGCGAAGAGGTGCGGGCGCCGCAGGTGGTCGGCATGGTCCTCGTCATCATCGGCCTCGCCCTGTTCACCCTCGCCAGCTCCCGTTCGACCACGGTCACCACACCGGTCACCCCCATCGAAGCGCTCTGAATCTCGATCGGGGTCTGACCCCGATCGAGATTCATTGCGCCAGAAGGTCGGCGAATCGTCGGCGCCACTCGACCGAGAGACGATCGGATCGCACGCTGACGGTTGCCGACTGATCGATTGGGAGTACTCCGCCGATGCGTTCGAGCATCGCTTTGTCCTCGGCGCCGATCGCTCGATCAAACGCCAGGAACTCGTCCTCGGAGATGTCGTGGTCGTGGTTGCGCCACGACACGAACGTGAACAACGACGTGACGTCGTCGATCGGCGTCGTGCACAGCAGCAGGACCCGGTCGTGGCCGGCGCGCGGGCCCGACTCGTAGAACGTGTTCGAGCGCACCACGAACGGCAGGTGAAACGCCGTCGACATGCGCTGGCGGACGTCGGTGCCGTGCTCGTCGTGGACGTCGACGGTGTACTGGTAGCCGGTGAAGTCGGCATCGAGCGCATCGACACGGAACGGGGCGACGACCGAATCGGTATCGGATCCGATCGTGCCGGCATGCACATACGGGAAGTGGGCCACGTCACAGAAGTTGTCGACCATCCTGGTGGCCGAGACCTGCCACGTCTCGATGCCCGCCGTCACGCGACGGAACGACGGGTCGTCGTCCTGCGGAATCTCGGGTGGATCACCGGCCGGCGCTCCGGGGCACAGCCACACGAGGCCGTACCGTTCCCGCACGGACAACAGCTCCAGATTGGCTGTCGGAGGGATCGAGGTGCCGGGTCCCGACGAGGGCACATCGATGCACACGCCGTCGGCGTCGAACGCCCAGGCGTGATACGGGCAGACGAGACATCCGTCCGAGATGTGGCCCTCCGACAGCGGTGCTTCGCGGTGCGGGCACCTGTCCGCTGCGGCCCGAACCGATCCATCGGCCGTGCGCCACAACACGTATCGGTCGCCGAGCAACGTGACACCCACCGACTGTGACATCACGTCGCCTGCGTCGGCCACCACATACCACTGCGTGCGAACTGCCGGGCTCGCGCAGAACGAACTGGTGCGCAGGTCCATCACAGTGAGCGTACCGACCTCCCCCAGCCCGGAATTGCACGGTTTCGTTGCGCTCAGCGTCATGATCCGGGGCAATTTCGAGGTGGGAGAAACGCCGGTCGCTGGATCGTTCACGTTCCGTTCAGATGAAAGCCGTGGTCGGCTGCGAAGATGGGGGCATGCGAATCCTGGTGACCAACGACGACGGCATCGACTCGATCGGTCTGCACGTGCTGGCCCGTGCGATCTGCGAACTCGACGGAGACCACGAGGTGCACGTCATTGCCCCCGACCAGGAGTATTCCGGCGCGGGAGCAGCCATCGGTGCGCTGCACCTCATCCAGCCTGAAGTGCGGCGCGCCGACATCGACGACTGCCCGGCCGATGGCATCTGGAAGGTGAGCGGTCCGCCAGCGCTCTGCGTGTTCTTCGCGCGCCTCGGAGCATTCGGTGGTCCGTTCGACCTCGTTGTCTCCGGTATCAACCCCGGCGCCAATGTCGGGCGATCCGTGTACCACTCCGGCACCGTGGGAGCGGCGCTCACCGGGCGCAACGGCCACATCTCCGGCATTGCGATCAGCCAGGCGGTCACCGGTTTCGGGGTGGAGGGTCAGGGCTGGGACGACGCCATCGCGACGCAGCACTGGGACAGCGCCGCAACCGTCGCCGCCCGAGTCGCACAGTCGCTCCTCGACGACATGCCCGTTGAGCCGGTCGTGGTCAACATCAACGTGCCCGACCTGCCGCTCGAAGCGTTCGGCACCTGGCGCCACGCCGAGGTCGGCGACCAGCCGCCTCGGTCGATGGCGGCAGCCACCCTGAAGCCGATCCCCGGCCACCAGGACGCGTACACCGTCGAGATGGGTTGGGGAGACGCCGAAACGCTCGCCGCCGAGACCGATGGTGGCATCATCGAGCGGGGAGATGTCGCCATCACCTACTTGACCCGACTCGCCCACCACGACCGACCCGACCTCGGATCGATCGGCAAGGCGCTCGACGACCTGCTGTCGTCCTGACGGCACCCCGAGACGGTCGCCTCGCGGCCCTGTTCAATCGGTGATGCCGAACGGACCGGTCGCGACGGTGCGCATCCGGTCGAGGCTCTCGATCTCGGTGATCGCCCCCGTCTCGCGATCGACGAACTGGAGGTAGCGGTCGGCGATGAACATCCCCGACGAATCGGTCGCCCACGCGTCGGGATAGACGACTTGATTGATGCGACCCGCCTCGACGGTCGTACCGGACGCAACGTCCAGGATCCCGCGACGACCCGAGCCGTCGGTGTCGCCGCGGAAGGCGACCGAGCGACCGTCCGGCGAGATGTGGGTGGCCGGGTCGACGAATCCGTACGAGTCGATGCGGTCGAGGACGCCCGGCGTGACGGTCCCGGACTCCCACTCGATGATCGAATACGCGCAGCGCAAGCTGTCGTCGCATTCCTCGATCGCCCAGTGTCGTTTCCCGGCGGCGAGCAGGGTGCCGTTGCTGATTCGGCGAGCTGTGCCATCGGGACTGATCGCGTAGACCCCGCCCGGAGCCGTGACGAGGGCGTCGCCGTTGGGTGAGAACACCCGCGAGAAGAACGACGTCTCGTCGACGAACGGGTTGTCCAACGGTGCGAGGGAACCGTCTTGCCTGAGCACCCAGTCGCGCTCTGGTGTCTCGGGCCCGGTAGCCGGCGTGGTGACGACGAAGTTGCCGGTGCCGGTCCACGGTTGCACGAAGATGATCCCGTCGGACAGTGAGGAGCCGAGCACCGGCTCGCCGTCGCGGATCATCAGCATGGTGGTCGAGTTGAACGCCACGATCGTGCGGTCGCCGACGGCAAATTGCGCCTGAGCGCCCAGCTCTGAGACGTCGATGCTGCGGGTGCGGCCGCCCGGGAACTCGGTGACGTTGACGATTCCCGACTGGGTGAGCGTGACCACCTCGGTCGGCGCCATCCCCGCGAGTTTCGCGGGCACGGTGATGGCGCGTTCGGCCCACGCCGGCGGCTCGCCGACGACGATTGCCGGGACCGGGATCGGGTCCGGGTCATCGGCCGCATCACCCGTGGCTCCCGATGGCGGAACCGTGACTGTCAACACGGTGGTGGGCGGGATCGTGTTGCCTGGAACCTCGGTCGTGATCGCCGACCGGCCGTCGGGCAACGTCGCAGTCGGTGACCGATCGTTGGACTCGGTCGTCGTCGGGGCCCCTTCCGGGTCGCCGTCGTCGCGCAGCAATGCTCCGGCCGAGCCGACCAGCAACGCTGCGACAATCGCTCCTGCGACCACCTTGCGACCGAGCGACGACCGCGAGGACGCCCTGGCGTGCCGATCGTCGAAGTCCTCTGGAGGAGGTTCGTCGTGACGGCCAGCGCCGGCGGACGGGCCTGGCGCCGCTGGACCGCTGGGCTTGCCGGTAAAGACTGCGTCGTCGGGCACTGCGCTGTCGGCTTCCCAATCGTCACGCGTCCACGGGGAAACGTCGTCAGGGTCCTCGTCAGCCACGTCGTCATTCGACCACATGCGCACGCCGGTACCGTCGCGCAGATGGACACTCGTGGCGAGATCGTGAGCACCTATTTGGCGTCGTTCGCCACCGGCGACCCCGATGCGGTGGCTGCGTGCGTGACCACGGGCTTCGTCAACGAGCACTTGAGCGAACTCGGATCCGGTTGCGAGGGCCGTGATGAGTACCGGCGGCGACTGCCGGGCTTCCTGTCCACGTTCGCAGGTGCCAGGTACACGATCGTCGCACGTGCGGAGATCGCAACTCCGGGTGCCGGCGACGTGGTGGTGCGCTACCGGTTCGAGGCGTCGTTCGAGGGCACGGCGATCGACATCCCGGGCGTCATGTGGTTCGACGTGAGTAACGGACTGGTCGCGCGGCGCACCGACCTGTGGGACTCGTTGACGTTCCTGCGCCAGACCGGCCAGGCCGAGTGAGCTCGAGCTCGGTAGCGCCGTCGTCTGTGTGAGCACAGACGTCCTCTCTCGACCTGATCACACAGACGGCCCGATCGAGAGCGTCAGGGCTCCCAGAGTTCGGTGGCGGGGTGGAACTGACTCCAGGCGAACCAGAACGACTCGTGGGACGCAATCGAGTCGCCGGTCGCTGCATCGACTGCTCGGAGCCCGCCGCCGTCGACCTCGAGTTCCACACCCGCAGCACTGACGCGTCCTCCAGCGGCCAGGACTGCCCGGGCGTCATCGGCGCCGAAAGCGACCGCGGCGCCCTCGACGGCGATCACGCCGACCACCAACTCCTGGACGTCGAGCCTGTCGTCGGCCGGACCGATCGGGAAGATCGGGCCGTCGTCGTCACGACCCTGCAACGGGTCGAGGGGGTAATTCCGTCCGATGCCGCCGTCCTCGGCGATGATCGTGGTGTCGGGATGGGCCTGCTTCCACTCACGCCAGGTGGTCCGCAACACCGTGGTCTCCTCCAACACGAGACCGTCATCCTGGAGCGGCCCGGACACGGCGGCGCCGGTGAACGTGTCGAACACCGACCGGCTGCGCAGGTCGTACATCACCTTGTTCGAGCGTGACAGCAGCCCCGACGTGCGCAGCACCGGCACCTCGTCGACGCCGCCGAGCGTGACGGCGTCGTCGGTGCGGTATGCCTGCGCCGATCCGCACAGGGTGCAGTAGGGGATGCCGAAGCGGCGATCGCCGAGGGTGAGGTTGAACATCTCGTGGATCTCCGCGATGTTCTTCGGGATGGCGAGCGACTCGGCGCCCTCGACGATGCCGAACACGATCGCATCGTCGGGGTACCAGTCACCACCAGCGGCGTCGGTGACCACCGGGTCGTCGAGCGCGGGAATGCAGCCGCGCGGGCACCCCCCGGTGTCGCCGAGCTCACGGTCGTCGATCAGCACACCGCCCCAGCTGAGATAACGCCAGTCGACGGCCGCGTCGGCGTCGTCGAAGAACGGGTCCCAGCGTTCCTCGACGATCAGGAAGAGGTCAGCCTTGTCGGTGCGGTAGTCGGGGTAGCCCGGGGTGTCCCATGCGATCAGATGATTGGTGGTGCTGAGCCACACGCTGCGTTCGCTGTCGGGGTCGTCGTCGATCGTGGTGCCGGTCAGCGACTCGAAGGCGTCGACGAGTTCAGTGCCCGACTCACCGGGGCCGAAGAACCGGATGAGGTCGGCGACGTACCAGGCGTGGCGGGCATCGCCGAACTCGACGACGTCGGCGAGCGCTGCATCGTCGATCTCGCCCGCCTGCAGCGTGGCGTCGAGACGTTCCATCGCCGAGCGGACCTCGGGCGCATCGGCTACATCTGCGCCAGGTGCGTCAGGTGCGGGCGGGTACCGGAAGATCGGGCCGCGCTCGGTCGGCTCGTCAGCTTGAATCCCTCCCGGTTCGCCAGCCTCATCGGATTGACCGTCCTGGGCCGTCGCGCACGCGGACAGCGCCAGCGCGCCGCCGAGCAGGACGGCACACGTTCGGCGGGCGCGTCGTCGTTCAGTGGACATGTCACGACGGTACGGGCGGCGAGATTGCGAGGTTCGAACAGCCGAGGGAACATCGGCGAAACTCCACGGTCGGTACGTGTGGTCTGCTCGGTTTCGGGCATCCTGGTGCCATGGCCGAACAAGCGATTCCCACCGACGACGAGTTGAAGGAGCGGCTCACGCCGCTGCAGTACGAGGTCACCCAACGCGCCGGCACCGAGCGGGCGTTCAGCGGAACCTACTGGGACGTGAAGGACCCGGGCACCTACCACTGCATCGTGTGCGACGAGCCGTTGTTCTCGTCGGAGACGAAGTACGACTCGCACTCCGGATGGCCGAGCTTCACCGAGGCGATGGATCCCGCGAAGGTGACCTTGAAGCAGGACCGCTCACTCGGAATGGTGCGCACCGAGGCCGAGTGCGCGAACTGCGGCGCCCACCTCGGCCATGTGTTCCCCGACGGTCCCGGACCCTCCGGCGACCGCTTCTGCATGAACTCCGCGAGCCTCGACCTCAAGCCCAACTGATTACATCAGGGGTCAGACCCGCGATGTAATCGGTCGGTAGCGTCGGCGGGATGATCCGTGACTGGGGTAGCGACGAGCGGCGACTGACCGACTCGGTGAGTGTGCTCGTCGGCGACGCGAACGGCGCCTACCCGTCGGGCAACACGCTGCTCGTTCGGGGCGCTGGTGAGTCGGTGCTGATCGACCCATCGGTGACGGTCGCCGCTCGAGGCGGCGTGCCGGCTGCGATCGACGCGGTGATCAACAGCCACAGCCACGAGGACCACATGGCGGGCAACGGCACATTCCCGTCGGCCCGGCTGCACATCCACGACGAGGACCTCCCCGGCGCACGATCGATGGAAGGATTGATGGCGGTGTACGGCCTCACCGGTGAGGCGCGTGATGCGTTCGAGCGGGTGATCCTCGACGAGTTTTACTACGTCCCCCGCGCCGACGCGCGCGGCTTCACCGACGGGCACGTGTTCGATCTCGGTGGCGGCGTGAAGATCGAGGCGGTGCACCTGCCGGGCCACACCCGCGGCCACAGCGGATTCCGGATGGACGGTGTGTT
This sequence comes from Acidimicrobiales bacterium, assembly GCA_038321235.1. GTDB lineage: Bacteria > Actinomycetota > Acidimicrobiia > Acidimicrobiales > Ilumatobacteraceae > Sva-07. The sequence goes on from JBBQEU010000007.1 coordinate 38,816, forward strand.
CTTCCTGTCCGACATCGACCTCACCGGATTCGGCCCCTACTACGGCGACGTGTGGAGCGACCTCGAGGACTTCGAGGCGAGCCTCGCCAAAGTGCGTGACGAGGACGCCGACTTCTATGTGACGTTCCACCACAAAGGCGTGATCGAAGGACGCGAGACCTTCGTCGAAATGATCGATGCGTTCACATCAGTGATCGCCCGGCGCCACGATGCGATGCTCGAGTTCCTGCGCGAGCCGCACTCGATCGACGAGATGCGTCAGCACCGTTTCATCTACCGCCCGCACGTCGAGATGGCCTTCGTCGAGTCGGTCGAGAGCCGCAGCGCCGAATTGCACGTCCAACGCATGCTCGGCCGCAGCGAAGTCGCCGAAGTCGCCCCCGGCCGTTACCGGACAACCTGACAGCGTCCCCTGCCCGGGGCACCGGGAACCCGATTCTTCCGGAACGGGTCTGGGCGCAGCGAACTGGCAGGATCAGGCCATGGCAGATGCACCGACGTTCAGCACCCTGCGAGTCGAGGTCGACGGGCCGATCGGGCGGATGACGCTCACGCAGGGCGACAAACTCAATCCGCTCGGCACGACTCCGCTCCGGGAGATCGCGCTTGCGGCGCAGTGGTTCGACACCACCGAAGCGCACATCGTGATCGTGACCGGCGAGGGCCGCGGCTTTTCGTCGGGGTTCGATCTCCGCGAGTTCGCCGGTGGCGATCGGGAGAACCCCAGCGCCACGTCGAGCCGCGACCAGGCCGACCTCGGACGTCTGATGGCCGAGGCGATGGATCGGATGATGGCGCTGACGATTGCGGCGATCAAGGGCCCGTGCGTGGGCGGCGGCGTGGTGCTCGCTGGTGTGTGCGACCTGCGAATCGCCGCCGACGACACCGTGTTCTCGATCCCCGAGGTCGACCTCGGCATCCCGCTTGCGTGGGGTGGCATTCCACGACTCGTCCGCGAGATCGGCCCAGCGCTCACCCGCGAGTTGGTCTTGACGTGCCGCCCGTTCTCCCCTGAGGAGGCGCTGCGGATCGGCTTCATCAACCGTGTCGTGCCTCGCGCCGAGCTCGAGTCAGCCGTGGATGAACTTGCTGAGCAGCTCGGGCGAAAGGCCCCGAGCGTCGTGCGCGCGACCAAGCGTCAGGTCAACGAAGCGTTGGAGGACATGGCATCCACCGCCGGATCGTGGGCCGACGCCGACCAGCTCGGCGCCGCCATGCGCGACCCCGACGCTCGCTCTGCGGCCCGCGCTTACCTCGCCGACCGCGCCAATCGCTGAGCCAACTCGAGCTCAGGTGAGGAGGTCGGTGACGACGTCGTGCCAGAGGCGGGTCGTGAGGGCGAGCGACTCGATGTCGATGCGCTCGTCGTTGCCGTGGAAACGTGACCCGAACGCACCGACGTCGAGGGACGGGCTGAACAACCCGGCGCCGTAGGCCACCGCTCCCATCTCTCGGTAGATGCGGGCGTCGGTGAACCCGACGACGAACTGCGGGTTCAACCTCGCCCGCGGGAACGGACGATTGACGGCCCGTTGCAGCGAGTCCCACAGCGGAGTGTCGATCCGGCTGATCGACGCAGCGTCGTTCATCAACGGCTCGACCTCGACGTGGTCGGCGAGGTCGCCGAGCGCGGCGAGCAGGTGCGCATCGACCTCGTCGGGCCCCTCCCCGGGCAGCGTGCGCACGTCGACGTCGACGATGACCGCATCGGGGAGCGTGTTGACCTTCATCCGTCCGCCGCCGGACTCGCTCCCATCGATCAGATTCGGCGAGAACGTGGTGTGCGTGCAGGCATGGAAGTGCGCTGCTGCACCCTACGGCAGCAGGTCGAGGGCCCCCTCGATCTTGTCGGCATCGAGGAGTGCATCGCGCAGTTCGTCCGACAGGCCCAGCGACTCGACCCGGGCCGGCCACAACTCGTGAAAGCGCGGCGCGGGCCGGTAGTCGGCGAGCCGCTGGATCACGCCGGCCGCCTTGACGAGTGCGTTGTCGCTACGAAACGGCGCCGACCCGTGGCCCGGCACGCCCCGGACCCGCAGCCTCCGCCACGCGACGCCTTTCTCGGCGATGTTGATGCCGACCGCCGGAGACTCGGGCGAACCCGAGTGCAGCCCACCGTTCTCGGTGAGCACGTAGTCGGCACGGATTGCGTCGGGATGATTCTCGGCCATCCACCTGGCGCCGTAGGCGCTGCCCGCCTCCTCGTCGGCGACACCGAAGTAGATCAGGTCGCCGGTCGGCCGGAACCCACTCGCGGCGAGGTGGCGGAACGCGACAGCCATCGAGGCGGTGAGATTGAGCATGTCGACCGCTCCCCTCCCCCACACTTCGGGTCCATCGTCGCCGTCGATGATCTCGCCACCGAACGGATCCTCCCGCCAACCGGATTCGTTGACCGGCACCACGTCGGTGTGACCCATCAGGCACAGGCTCGGCGCGTTCGGATCGGAGCCGGGGATGCGGGCGACGATCGACGTGCGACCTGGCGCGGCGTCGAACCGTTCGACGTCGACGCCAGCACCCTCGATCACCTGCTGGAGCACGTCGGCATTGCGGACCTCACCGCCCGACTCGGCGGTGCCGTCGTTGACACACCGATTGCGGATGAGCGTCTGCAACAACTCGACCGTCTCGTTGGTGAGGTGGTCGAGTTGACGATCGTCGAGTGCGGTCACCGTCCCAGCTTCGCAGAGCGGCGTGCGTCGACGCCTGCCCGCAGTGTCCGAGCCAGATGACGGTCAGCTGTCGAGGTGGTCGCCGGTGAGTCGCCGCAGCTCGCTCGCGATGTGGTCGACATCGGCATGATTGGCGGCAACGTCGATGACGAGGTCGTCCACGTCATCGTTCGAAATGGCTGTCACCGAAAAACCATTGATGTCGAAGAAGACGGCGGTCGCGAGCCAGCCGAGCCGTTTGTTGCCGTCGACGAGCGCGTGAGTGCTGACGATGGAATGGAGGAGCGCCGCCGCCTTCGTGAACAGGTCGTGGTAGGCGTCTGCTCCGAACACCGTGGTCTGGGGTCGCGCCGCAGCGGAGCCGAGCAGGCCGATGCTGACCACGGGCGACGAACTCGCGAACGGCACGACGAGCCGCTTGCTGCATCGAGCTGCCTTCGGTCTCAGCGCGGTCACGCAGCGCGTCCTGTTCGGTGTCCGTCAGTCTCAGCGTCATGGCCATGGCGGGGTGGTATCAAACCGATACCACTGCGACCGGTGGAGTTTCAGAGTGCGGCAAGCGACGCGGCGATGCGTTTGACACTGACGGACGATTGGCCGGGGCGCTTGGCCGCCAGTGGCTGGGCGAACGTCGCGACGCGCAGTTCTTCGAGTTGCCAGCGCAGGTCGACGAGTGTCGACGACAGCTGCGCGGTGCCCGCAGCGTCGACGGTCGACTCGAAACGCTGCTCCAACGGGACCACGTCGGCCATGCGCCGCTGGTCGGCGATCTGGGCGCCAGCGAGGTGTTCGAGTCGGTACGAGAGAGCACACACGTAGCGCTCGAGATCGTCCAGTCGATCGACCCCGGCGCCGAGCACGAAGCCTCGATGGACGAGCCGTCCGAGATGCCGGTTCGCGTCGTCGACCGAGGCCCGCAACGCGTCAGCCCGGAGCTTGCTCAACCGATCCGACGTCTCCGTCGCCGCCGCCATCACCCGCGCCGCCTTGCGCAGCGCGTTGGCGGCGAGGCCCGGCGCGGCGTCGCGGACGGCCCGACGAAGCCCGGCGAACTCGGCCTCGGTCCACGGCAGCGCACCATGATCGGACATCACCCGATCCACGGCGGCGGCCACACAGTCGCCGCTCAGCTCGCCGAGCTCGATGTCGCCCGCAGCGATCGCCAGCCGGTCGTCGTTCGACAGCGTGCGCACGATCGACGACCGAGTCGGCGCAGCGGTCAGCAAGAGCAACCGACGCACGCCACCGCGCATCACGCGGGCCTGCAGCTCGGGGGTCGTCACCACGCGCAATGCCACACTGTCGCCGACGTCGAGGAGGGCCGGATACGCCCGCACGTCGAGGTCGCGATCGCCGGACTCGACCACACGAGGCAGATCGCCGACATCCCACTCGACGATGCCTCGCCGTTCCTCGATCGGCGCCGCCGCCGCGATCGACTGGCGGGCGACACCGGCGAGCGACGAGCGGATCACTGCGAGATCGGTGCCGACACCGTGCACCTCGCCCCTGTCGTCGGATACCACGAAGTGCATCCGGAGATGATCGGCGAGCACCGACGGATCGAACGCTGACGAATCGACCCGCACGTCGGCCACCGCCTCGACCTCGCTGGCCAGCCACTCGACCAGCCGGCCGTCGGGCGCTCTCGCCGGCAGCCGAGCGAGCACGGCGGTGATGGTGTCGCCAATCGGGTTGAGTCGTCGACGGACGTCCTTCGGCAGCGATCGGACCAGTGTCGCGATCAGCTCCGGGCGGTGGCCGGGAATCTGCCAGTCGAAGCCGTCGGGCGTCACCTGGTTGAGTCCGGAGAGCGGCACGTGCACCGTCACCCCGTCGAGCGGCTCGCCGGGCCCGTACTTGTAGGTGATCGGCAGCTCGATCACCGTGTCGCCACGCCGCTGTTGCCACGTGTCGGGATAGTCGGTGAGACGCACCCCGTGGCTGCTCCCGGCCAGCACATCGTCGGTGAGGTCGAGCAGGCTCGGCTCCTCGCGCCGGGCCGCCTTCCACCACTTGTCGAAGTGCCGCACCGACGTGACGTCGCCACCCACGCGATCGTCGTAGAACTCGAACAGCGCCTCGTCGTCGATCAACTCCAGTCGACGCACACGGGCCGCCATCCGTCGAACACGTTCGAGGAACTCGGCATTACGAGCCAGGAACTTCTGACGGCTGATCCAGGCCTCGTCGGTGATGTCGCGCTCGACGAGCGCCTTGGTGATGAACCATGCCCTCGCCTCGGCGGCATCGACACGGTCGTAGCCGATGATGCGATCGCTCACGATCGGCAGCCCGTAGAGCGTGACCTGTTCGGTGGCGACGGCTCTGGCACCCTTCGGGTCCCAGCGCACGTTCTCGTAGGCGCGCTTCACCACGTGGGCGCCCGCACGCTCGGCCCACTTGGGATCGATCTTGGCGACCCGGCGGGCGTAGAGCTGGTTCGTCTCCACCAGCTCAGCCGCCATCACCCACGGCGCCGGACGCCGCGTGAGCGCGGAACCCGGCGCGATCACGAACCGGGATTGGCGGGCGCCGATGAACTCTCGGGTCTCACGGTCGCGCATCCCGATGTGCGAGAGCAGTCCGGCGAGCACCGCCTGATGGACGTGGTCGGGGTGAGACTCCTGCGTGGTCGGTCGGATCTTCAGCTGGCCGGCGATCCGGCGGAGCTGACTGAACAGGTCCATCCACTCGCGCACCCGGAGGTAGTTGAGGTATTCCTTGCGGCACATGCGCCGAAATTGGTTGCCCGACAGCTCGCGTTGCTGCTTGCGCAGGTAGTCCCAGAGCGCCACGATCGACAGCAGGTCGGAGCCGTCGACCTTGAACCGATTGTGGAACTCGTTGGCCTGCTCGCCCTTGTCTTTCGGACGCTCGCGCGGATCCTGGATCGACAGCGCCGATGCGATCACGAGCACCTCACGCACGCAGCCGAGCCGGTCGGCTTCGAGCACCATGCGTCCGAGTCGCGGGTCGACAGGCAGCCGGGCGAGCGAACGGCCGATCGTGGTGAGCTTGCGGGGCCCATCCCTCACACCGTCGACCGGCGGCTGGAGCGCGGCGAGTTCGTCGAGCAACCCGTAGCCGTCGCGGATGGCGTGACGGTCGGGCGGTTCGACGAAGGGGAACCGGGCGACATCACCGAGCCCGATCGCCGTCATCTGCAGGATCACCGACGCGAGATTCGTACGCAGGATCTCGGGGTCGGTGAACTCGGGCCGGGCGTCGAAATCCTCCTCCGAGAAGAGGCGGATGCAGATCCCGGGCGCTACCCGGCCACACCGACCGGCGCGCTGGTTGGCCGACGCCTGCGACACCGGCTCGATCGGGAGGCGCTGCACCTTGAGCCGGCGGCTGTAGCGCGAGATGCGCGCGGAACCGGTGTCGACCACGTAGCGCACGCCCGGCACGGTGAGCGAGGTTTCGGCGACGTTGGTGGCCAGCACGATGCGCCGGCCGGGACCACCGCTCGGCGCCCGTTCGAAGATGCGGTGCTGCTCAGGCGCCGACAGTCGGGCGTAGAGCGGGAGCACCTCGGTGTTGCGCAGGTCGAGGCGGCGCAGCGCGTCGGTGGTGTCGTGGATCTCGCGTTCGCCCGACAGGAACACGAGCACGTCACCCGGCCCCTCCGAACGCAGCTCCTCCACCGCGTCGATGATCCCCTGCACCTGATCTCGATCTTCGACATCGGGATGGTCGTCGACCAGTGGCTGATACCGCAGCTCGACCGGGAACGTCCGGCCGGTCACCTCGATCACCGGCGCAAATGAAAGAGAACCATTCGACGGGTCCGATCCCTCGGTTTCATTTGCGAAGTGTTCGGCGAAGCGGGCGGTGTCGATGGTGGCGCTGGTGACGATCACCTTGAGGTCGGGGCGCTGCGGGAGGAGCTGCTTGAGATAGCCGAGGATGAAGTCGATGTTGAGACTGCGCTCGTGGGCTTCGTCGATGATCAACGTGTCATAGCGGCGCAGCATCCGGTCGCGCTGGATCTCGGCGAGCAGGATCCCGTCGGTCATCACCTTGACCAAGGTCGCGTCGCCCACTTGGTCGGTGAAGCGCACCGTGTACCCGACGTCGTCGCCGAGCTTCGATCCCAACTCGGACGCCACGCGCTCGGCAATCGTGCGTGCCGCCACGCGTCGGGGCTGGGTGTGTCCGATCATCCCCTCGACGCCCCGCCCAGCTTCGAGGCACAGCTTCGGGAGTTGCGTGCTCTTGCCCGACCCGGTCTCGCCCGCCACGATCACCACTTGGTGGTCACGGATGGCGGCGAGCAACTCGTCTCGACGCTCGGTGATCGGCAGGCTGTCGGGATACGTCAACCGGCCAGTGGTGACAATCGCGTCGGCAGCGGCGCGTCGGAGGTCGGTGGCGGTGTCGGACATGGCGCTCGGCCTACGAGCTTCGCACCTCCATACGCTCACGCCACCCGATGTTCGAACTCTGTGCGGCCTCAGTTGCAGAATTCGCAACCAGATCCGCACAGAGCGACGAGAGTCGGGGTCGGGATCGCGCCAGACCGTCGCATAGCGTCGGCCGGCGATGACCTATCCGTCGAAGGTGATGACCGTCTACATCCTCGGGCTGTTCATGACGATCATCGATGGCACGATGGTCAACGTCGCATTGCCGAAGATGGCCGAAGACTTCGGCGTCCCGACCACCGACATCGAATGGGTCGCCGTGGGCTATCTCCTCACCTACGCAGCGGTGATCCCGGCGGCCGGCTGGCTCGGCGATCGGTTCGGCACGAGGAAGGTCTTCATCACTGCACTGATCGCGTTCGTTGCGACCTCGCTCCTGTGCGGCGTGGCCCAGACCCTCGATCAGTTGATCGTGTTCCGCCTCCTGCAGGGCCTCGGTGCTGGCCTGGTCACGCCGGTCGGGGGCGCCATGCTCTACCGGGCGTTCCCGATGGCCGAGCGAGCCAAGGCGGCGATCGGCGTACTCAGCGTGGCCGTGATCGCACCGGCGATCGGCCCGATGCTCGGCGGGATCCTCGTGGACACGACGTCGTGGCACTGGATCTTCCTGATCAACGGCCCGATCGGCGCAGTGGCCATTTTCCTGTCGGTGGTGTGGCTCGACGAGACCAGGCACGAGGCGCCAGGCCGCTTCGACGTCGCCGGGTTCGTGCTGTCGGGGGCGTCCGTCGGCATCTTCCTCTACACGCTGTCGATCGGGCCCGAGCGCGGCTGGTTCTCGCCGTACACGCTCACCCTCGCCGCCGTCGGCATCGCGGCCGCCGTGACGCTCGTGGTCATCGAGCTCCGTATCCCCGAGCCGATTCTCAGCTTGCGGCTGTTCGAGGATCGACTGTTCCGCACGATCAACATCTCCGCCTCGATGGTCTATGCCGGCTTCTTCGGAATGATCTTCGTGCTGCCGCTCTATCTGCAGAGTCTCCGGGGATACAGCGCCTTCGAGAGCGGCCTCGCTCAGTCGCCGCAAGCGGTCGGCGTGTTCCTCGTCTCGAATCTGCTCGGCAAACGCCTCTACCGAATGATCGGGCCGCGCCGCTTGATGGTCGTCGGCACAGCGGCGACAGCGGCGGCGACCTTCCTGTTCGCCACGGCCGACCTGACCACACCGCTCTCGACGATCGGGGCGTTCTCGTTCATCCGTGGCCTGTCGGTGGGGATGGTGTTCGTGTCGATCCAGACCGCCGCCTACGCCACCACGTCGATGGCCGACACCGGCCGCGCGACGAGCCTGTTCAACACCCAACGCCAGGTGTCGTACGCGGCAGGTGTGGCCTTGGCGGCCACGGCGATCGCCGCGATCCTCCCCGACGCCGGGGACGCAGCATCGGCCACCGATCGACTCGGCGCGTACCAGGGTGGGTTCCTCGCCGTCAGCCTGATCATGGTGCCGGCGATCGTGGTGTCGTGGTTCATCCACGACGACGACGTCGCCGAGACCCGCGGCCTCCCCGTCCCCGACGTCGACGCCACCGCTCCCGCCCGCGCCTGAACGATCATCGACCTGAGCCCGGCGCTCCAGCGCACGATCTGCGCCCCTCGGAACGGTCGGGGTAGGTCAGCTCGGGGTGAATGCGGCAGCGGCGCTGGGGCCGTCGAGGTACTCGTCGATGCGAGTGATCACGCCGTCGGCCACCTCGACCACGATGCAGGCGGGAAGGTCCGCGGTGCGGCCATCATCGAACTCGAGGTGCAGGTCGTGTTGCTGCACGAATCCGCCCTCGATCGCGTACCGGCGCACCTCCCGGTACTGACGCGACGCCGTGTTGCGGACCAACCAATCCAGCACCCGGAGGTTCTGCGCCTTGGTCTGCTCGACGCCGTCGTTGTTGTGCCACACGATCAGGTCATCGGAATACAGGTCCGCCACGGTCGCAGCGTCGCCCGCCTCGATCGCAGCGAAGATCCGGTCGGCAACATCGTTGGCGGAGCGCATGTGCCGAACGTACTCCACGCTGCGACCATCGATCTGAGCCCCGTCTGTGCCATCAACCGATCTGAGCCCCGGACGTCCCGCAAGCCGGGACCCGGCGGGCACAGATCGTGCGGTGGGCGCCTCAGGCAGCGGTACGGCGTTTGGCGGCGCGTACGGCGGCACCGCCGATGCGGAGCATCCTGGTGTCGCCGAAGGGTGTGCCACCGACCTGGTTGAGGATCATCGCCACGGCCAGGCCCGACTCGGGGTCGCCCCACGCGCCGGAGCCGCCGAAACCGAAGTGACCGAACGCCCTCGGCAACACGCCGGCGGTCGTGCCGGCGAGGTGGTACCCGAGCCGCCAGTGCATGTTGATCATCACCGCAGCGTCGCGGCCGACCTTCGATCGATCGACCGTTGCGCCGACCCCGGCGTCTGCGCCGGCGACCACCGAACCGAGCAGCGGTTGCTCGCGCGTCGCCTCACGCAAGGTGCCGGGCGACAGCAACGGCGGGCCGTCGAAGTCATCCGGCGTCGCGAGCGCTGCGTACATCCGGGCGAGCGACCGGGCGGTGAACACGCCGTTGGCGGCGGGGATCTCGGCGTCGTGGATGTGGTCGGTCTGGCCGACGTCGAGGAGGTCGTCGACGACCAGCGCCGAATACAGCGGGGCGTAGCGGTCGAACCGAGCGAGGTTCGACAGCACCTTGAGCAGGCGGGCCGACGCCTTCGGGTCGACGAGCAGCGTGGCGATGCGGCCACGCACGTCGGGTGGCGCGCCGATGTACATCTGGCCGTCGAGGGCCAGTGGCGCGACGATCTCGCGCTGTAGCGCCTCGTTCACCGTGAGACCGGTGACGCGCCGGATCACCTCACCGACGAGCCAGCCGAAGGTGAGTGCGTGGTAGCCCGAACGGGTTCCCACCTCCCACGCCGGGTCGGCGTCGGCGAGCAGCTTGGTCATCGCGTCCCAGTCGAGCAGCGACTCGGTCGATTCGGCCAGCGCCCGAACCTCGTGAAGCGCCGCCTGGTGGGTGAGCAGATGCCGGAGTGTGATCGTTTCCTTGCCGCCCGCGGCGAACTCGGGCCAGTAGGTGGCCACGGGAACGTCGTAGTCGAGGAGACCCTGGTCGACGAGGCGGTGCACGATCGTGGCGACGACACCCTTGGTGGTCGAGAAGCTCATCGACATCGTGTCGCGATCCCACGAGGTGCCGCTGGCATCTCGCGCGCCGGTCCAGGCGTCGACGACCAGTTCGCCACGGTGGTAGACGGCCACGGCCATGCCGCCCTCAGCGGAACGTTTGGACATCAGCGTCTGGACCTTCTCGGTCACGGGGGCGAAGTCGGGGTGCACGAAACCTTCCATCCCTTCTTCCTATCGCCATCCGCAGAGTCAGGTCTGGTGACGAACGTCATCTACGCGATGATCGAGGCATGGATGACACAGACGGTCGCGACGTGAATCGGCGACGCTTTCTCGGCGGCCAACTGCTCGTCGGCGGAGGGTTGGTCCGCGCCGACCTGGTGGTCCACGGCGACACCATCACCGAGGTCGTCACCGAGCCGGCCGGCGTCGGCCCGGCCGGTCCCAGCGACGTCGACTGCCGCGACCTCGTCATCGCTCCCGGCTTCATCGACCTGCAGTGCAACGGAGCCGTCGGCATCGACATCACGAGCGAGCCACACCGCATCATCGAGGTCGCCGCTGAGCTTCCCCGGTTCGGGGTGACATCGTTCCTCCCCACCGTGGTGACGGCGCCAGCGTCCACGAGGGCAGCAGCAATCGCCACGATGACGGCGCTGGCGGAACAGACCGATCACGCCAGCGATGGTCGGCGGGCTTCGACCCCGCTCGGGCTGCACTTCGAAGGACCGATGATCTCACGTGATCACCTCGGCGCGCACGCTCCCCGGTTCGCCACCGAGCCAGCGGCGTTGCTCGACGAGGTCGATACATGGGCGGCGTCGGGTGTCGTCACCCTGGTGACACTTGCCCCTGAACTGACGAATGCGATCGATGTCATCGAACGTCTCGTTGCAGCCAGTGTCACCGTGTCGGCCGGCCACACAGCGATGACACCGTCCGACTTCGCCGCTGCACGGGCTGCAGGCCTCTCGTACGTGACCCACCTGTACAACGCGATGGCCACGTTCGGGCACCGCTCACCCGGTCCAATCGGTGCTGCGCTCGCCGACGAGTCCGTGACCGTCGGCGTGATCTGTGACGGCGTCCACGTCGACCCGATCGCCGTGGCGATGGCTTGGCGAGCGCTCGGTCCTTCACGAATGTCGCTCGTGTCCGATGCGTCACCTGCGCTCGGCGCACCATTCGGCAGGTTTCACATCGGTGGGTTCGAGATCGCGCACGACGAAACAGGTGTCCGCACGCTCGACGGCGTGCTCGCCGGGAGCGCACTCCCACTGGATCAGGCAGTCCGCAATCTGATGGCCTTCGGCCGTTGTTCACTCGCCGACGCGCTCGCAACGGTGACCAGCACACCCGCTGACCTGCTGGGCCTGGTCGATCGGGGGCGGCTCCGCACGGGCGCACGCGCCGACCTCACCATCGTCGACCACACCGGCAACCTCCGGTACACCGTCGTCGGCGGCCAGACCGCCTGGAACGGCTGATCGCTCAGCGGTCGAGCGAGTCGAACACCGAGTGAGTGGTCGACGCCACCGCGGCAGCGGCTCCTTCGGCGGCCTTACGTCCGCTCCAGAACACCGACGGACGGCCGCCGGTGTCGAGCGCAGCGAAGATCAGTCCGCCGATCAGGCCGGCGTTCTTGAGGAACTGGATCTGGTGCTGCGCCTTGTCGGCGTCGTCGTCCATCTCCCAGAAGCGATGGCCGGCAAGTGTGGTCGGCACCAGCGACCCGCCGAGCACGATGGCCATCACACGCGGAGCGATTCCGAGCGCGAACAGCCCGCCGGCGACCACCTGCACACCGGCATTGACCTTCACGAGTTGCTCGGCCGACGGCGAGCCGGGAATTGCGTCCTGCATCGGCTCGGTGATCTTCGAGGCCGGCCCAGCGAGCTTCGACGACTGCTTCCAAGCGCTGACGCCGCTGACCACGAAGATGCTGGCGAGCAGGGTTCGGGCAAGGCCCCGGAGTCCGATCATGAGTCGGCATTACCCGAGGGACCCATCGGCCAACCACCCAACTGTCACATCAGGCCCGGCACGGTGTGACAGTTCAGGTGGTCTGGCCGGCGAACTGGGCGTTGTAGAGGCGCCAGTAGGCGCCGTGGGATTCGAGGAGCGAGTCGTGGGTGCCCTGCTCGACGATCTGGCCGTCCTCCATCACGAGGATCACGTC
>JBBQEU010000008.1:0-50932 GCA_038321235.1 Acidimicrobiales bacterium
ACAGACTCCGAGCGTTGACATCGGGCCGAGACGACTACTGAATCTTGATCTCGAACGGCAGGGTTGCTCGCTCCCACACAGTGGTCGGCCAAGCAACGACTGACGGTTCCATTGAGCTGGTCTCTCTCGGCCTCGACGCCATCTCGACTGGACACCGACGCTCGATAATCCCGGTCGTGACGCGCCTTCCAACCCGCACTTCATCCGGCATGAGGATCGTGGCGGTAGTGCGCCCGGAAGCTGCCAGCCGGCCTCCGCTATATCCGATATTGCTCGGCCGATCCTCTGAGGGTGAGAAGGTGAACGGACGCCGATGGCTGTGTTCCTCGGCGTTTGATCGGTAGCAGGCGCTGGCGACGTCGCGGCCGGTTGGAGGCTCGCAATAGTTGGAGCGCCCAACACCTCCACCGGTTACTCCACCGGTTACTCCACCAATTCGTGTCTCGGACCGCGCGTAGGCCTTCTACCAGGAGCGATGCGCTCAGCGCGCGTCGATGCTCGGATTCCCTTCAGCTCCACCCGTCCGTTTCCGGACGTTCGCAGAATGCGCGAACGTCCGGAACGCACGGCTCTGACCGGGGGAAACGTCCGCTGAGTCGCGTCGACGTGTGTCACAGTTGCTGGAGCGTTACTCCACCGGTTACTCACCACGTTTGGTCGTGGAGTCATCCAGCACGAGGGGAGAGCACGGGGATCGATGCTGGTCCGAACTCGGTGGCCACGTCAACAGTGAGCCGACGATCGAGTGTGCGTTGCCCGCCGGGTACCTCCACGGGAGTCGGCCCCGTGAATTGGCGCGTCACTCGTGAGGGCAGGTGGTCGTCCAACATGTGCACGCCTGGAACGAGCTGCGTGCGGTGAGGACGTCGGCAACGATGTCGACGTCGGTGGTCGTGCGGTTCATCCGCGGTTGATCGGTCGCAGGCGCTGGAGCGACGTCGCGTCCGGTTGGAGGCGTGGAGGACTGCTCCGTCTGGTGGGCCGAGCATCAAGTGCGGAGAGGCGTTCCGTGTCGCCCCTTCACGAGGTCGCTGTCGATGTTCGTCATCGTCAGATGCCGCGGTCGGCTTCGAGGAGCCGAAGCCAGATCTCGCTGATCGTCGGGAAGGCTGGGACGGCGTGCCAGAGCGTGGCGATCGGCACCTGGCCGACGATCGCGATCGTCGCCGAGTGGAGGAGTTCGCCGACGTTCGCTCCGACGAACGTCGCACCGACGATCACGCCACGCGATCGGTCGATCACGATCGATGCCTTCCCAATGGACCTGCCGGTCAACGCGACGCCGGCTACCGACCCCATCTCGACCGTGACGACATCGAGGTCGGAGTCGCCTTCGGCATCGAGTCCAGACCTGCCGACGGCAGCGACCTCGGGATCGGTGAACACCACCTGCGGGACAGCACAGTGATCGGCCCATGCCTCAACATCGCGTCCGACCAGGATGTCGCCGACGCAGCGGGCCTGATACTTGCCCTGGTGGGTCAAGAGCGCACGTCCGTTGACGTCACCGGCCGCATACAACCAGTCGCCGTCGACCCCGTCGACACGTAGTCGGTCGTCGACATCGAGAAAGCCCTCGGGTGTGACGCCCACCGATTCGAGTCCGATGTCACTGGTGTTCGCCGTTCGGCCCACGGCGACCAACACTTCGTCGGCCTCGATGTCGGCTCCGACATCGCCCGCGACCGTGGTGCTGATGGTCACCGATCCGTCCTGGGACCGCAGGACCTTCGAGGCCTCGGTGCCGGTGTGAACGGTGATGCCTTCGTCGTCGAAGCATTCCTGCAGCAGTTGTCCGACCCATGGCTCGTAGCCGTTGAGGAGACGATCGGATCGTTCGATGATCGTCACCTCGTCGGCGCCGAGCCGCCGATACGCCTGGGCCATTTCGCAGCCGACCACACCGCCCCCGATGATGCCCAGACGTCGGGGAATCTGCGACGCCGACGTGACGTCTCGGTTGTCCCACGGCCGGGCCGATTCGAGCCCGTCGATCGGCGGAATCGTCGCCCGCGAGCCGGTCGCCACGACGACGGCCCGTCGGGCGGTCAGGTGCCGGCTCCCGCCGTCGGGTGTCTCGACCTCGACGAGACGCTCGCCGGCCAATCGGCCCCGTCCGCGTACGAGCGTGGCACCGACCGATTCGACCCAATCGACCTGAGAGCTGTCGTCGAAACGCGAGACGAACTCATCGCGGCGACCGAGGACCGCATCGATGTCGAGCGTTCCCGACACCGCCTCGGCGGCACCCGCCAGCCGGCGGGCGGCCGCAACGGCGTGGGAAGGCCCGAGCAGCGCCTTACTCGGCATGCACGCCCAGTACGAGCATTCGCCCCCGACGAGTTCGGCCTCGACCACTGCGACCGACAGGTCGTTGTCGCGGGCGTAGTCGGCGACGTTGGTTCCCGTCGAGCCCGCCCCGAGGACGATCACGTCGAACATTTCGCGATCCCCGACCTCGTCCGGACTCGTTTCGGTCTCGATTTTCGTGGTCGGATCGGTCACGTCGGTCACCTGCAAGATTGTTTGGTGCGCGTCGGCGGGGTCGATCTCGTTCATCTCGTCACTCTTTGCTCGATGTCCGGGTCTTCCACCTGTCTGCAACGCGAGGGCACTACGACTTCACCACGTTGACGACATCGCCCGGAGACAGTCGACCGTGCGCGTCGTGTTGCGGACTGCTCGGCGGAATCGACGCTGGTGGCGATCACACGTACGTTGCGATCCTGCAGGTCGGTAGTGCTCTGAAAGTCAGCCAACTGCTGACGACAGACCGGTCACCAGTGGCCGCGGTAGAAGAGGAGTGCCGACCACGAACCCTTCGCGAAGGTGGAGAGATCGACCGTCTCGCCGTTCATCTCGCCCTTGATCGAGGGCAGGGCTTGTCCGTTCTCGATTTTCATGATCGGTACTCGCTTCTGCTGGTGGGGGAAGGTCAGATGGAACTGACGTAGATGCCGCGCTGAGAACGAACTCAGCCGTGTGGCTTGAGAATGACCTTCGAGTAACCGTCCTCGCGGTTGTCGAACTTCGTGTAGGCGTCGGCCGCATCGGCCAACGGGAGGACCTTCGAAACCAGAAAACTCGGTTCGGCTCGTCCTGCGATGATCAGGTCGCGAAGTTGCTCGTTGTAGTGCTTGACGTTCGCCTGGCCAGTCCCCATGCGCTGACCCTTCTCGAAGAACTTGCCGACCTCGAAGAGAAGACGACCCTCTCCTGCTTCGGCGTTCGGGGCGCCAGGATCGGACGGCAGGTACAAGCCCACGGTGCCGATGCTGCCGGTGGGTCGCACGGTGTGGACGAGTTGGTTGAGCACGATGGCGGGTTGCTCCTCCTCGCCGCCCTTCGCGGTCGCCTGATATCCGACCGCGTCGATGCCCTTGTCGGTGCCCGTACCGTCGGTCGCGTCGACGATCTGTTCGACCGGATCGACGTCGTCGAAGTTGACCGGAATCGCTCCGATCTCCTCTGCGAGGTCGAGACGGCTCTGGATCCGATCGACCACGTAGACCTTCGACGCCCCACGCAGAAGGCACGAATACGCGGCCATCAGGCCGACTGGGCCGGCGCCGTAGACGGCCACCGTCTCGCCCGGGCTCACGTCGGCCATCGCTGCTGCGTGATACCCGGTCGGGAAAATGTCGGCGAGCATCGCGAAGTCGTTCTCGTGCTCGTCACCCTGCGGTAGCTGCAATGCGTTGAAGTCGGCGAAGGGTACGCGAAGGTACTCGGCCTGGCCGCCCCGGTACGGACCCATGGCGACGTAGCCGTACGCCCCACCCGCAAAGCCTTCGTTGACGTTGAGGCAGAAACCGGTGTATCCGTTCTGGCAGTTCTTGCAGAATCCACAGGCCACGTTGAACGGCAGGGAGATGCGGTCGCCCTTCGACAACTTGGTGACGCCCGAGCCGACCTCCTCGACGATTCCCATGCTCTCGTGGCCGAACACCATGCCCGCCTCGGCAGCGGTGCGCCCCTCGTACATATGGAGATCGGAACCGCAGATACATGTCGATGTCACCTTGACGAGAGCATCCGTCGGGTTCTCGATCGTCGGGTCGTCGACGTTCTCGACGGCAACCTCGTAGGGCTTTTGATAGACGACTGCTCTCATGGACCGCTCCGTTCCGATTGCTGCTCGTTGGCTGTGCGTTCGTGTCGTACCCACACGCGTGGGACTTACTCTCGTCGCGGCCAAAGTTTCACCACCGTTGCGGTGGCCGGTGATCGAGATCGGGCACACTGGCGCGATGACCGATCCTGCGATCCTCTCCGTCGCTGACCATCTCGCCGAGAACCGGCGGCACTGGGACACGAATGCGTCGAAGTGGGTGGCGAGCGGCGAACGGGCCTGGGCGCAGGACGAACCGACGTGGGGGATCTGGGGAATCGCCAACCGTGAGCTGCCGCTGCTGCCCGCGGATCTGACCGGCCTCCGAGCGGTCGAACTCGGTTGCGGCACCGGGTACGTGTCGGCGTGGATGCGTCGGCGTGGGGCGTCGGTCTACGCCATCGACAACTCCGCCGAGCAACTGACGACCGCCCGCCGACTCGCAACCGAACACGGTGTCGACGACATCGACTGGGCACACGGCAACGCCGAATCCGTACCGCAACCCGACGACTCGTTCGACTTCGCGATCAGCGAGTACGGGGCTGCGATCTG
Source organism: Acidimicrobiales bacterium (assembly GCA_038321235.1). Classification (GTDB taxonomy): domain Bacteria; phylum Actinomycetota; class Acidimicrobiia; order Acidimicrobiales; family Ilumatobacteraceae; genus Sva-07. The sequence goes on from JBBQEU010000008.1 coordinate 4,667, forward strand.
GTGCGATCCGCGCGTGTGGATCCCCGAGGCGTATCGGCTCCTTCGACCTGGTGGCCGCCTCGTGTTCCTCGGCAACCACCCGTTCGCGATGGTCTGCACCCCCATCGACGGCGCATCCTCAGCGGGACGCACGCTGGAGCGTCCGTACTTCGGGCTCGACCGCCTCGACTGGACTGACGCACTCGAGGATCCGGGTGGCATCGAGTTCAACATGGAGATCTCGTCGTGGATGCGCCTGGTCCGCGATGTCGGCTTCGACGTGGTGGACTTCCACGAGATCCAGGCGCCGGCGTCGGCTGAGGGCACCGAGTTCTGGGTGCCGGCCGAGTGGGCCAAGGAGTTCCCGGCCGAACAAGCGTGGGTTCTCGCCAAGCGCTGAGCGACGAGCGAACCCCGCACACCTGGTGGATACGCTCATCGCCTCGAGGGGGCCCGTCAGCCGACCGGGACGGCGTACACCACGATGTTCTCGCGGTAGCGGCGGATCTCCGGGTTGTAGTCGCCGCCACAGGTGATCAACACCAGCGTCTCGTCGCCGGTGTTGCGCCAGAGGCGCTCGCGGGGGAGCTCCAACTTGCCGTAGATCGCCCGTTCGGTGACCTCGTAGCGTCGGACGCTGCCGTCGTCGAGGGCGACTTCGATCTGCTCACCCGGTCCAACGGCGCCGAGACGGGCGAACGGACCCTGCGTGCGGTTCCACGACACGTGGGCGGCAAGGACGGTCGCTCCCGCCTGCCCAGCGGTGGCGCCGTACTGATACCAGCCGATCTCGGTCTCGTCAGGAATCTCCATCTGTCCGTCCGGTTCGAGCCCAACGGGTCGTACCGGGAAGCGCGAGACGTCGATCGACTGCATCTGGAGACCGACCGGACGCGGTCGGGGATCCACGATCTCGGGGATGGCGCTCATGCGCGGTCCGAGCTGCTCGGCCAGCGGCGACAGAGTGTCGTCGGTGTTGGTGTCGGTCGGTGCGGCTGCGGCTGCGCCAGCCGACTCGTCCGTCGCATCGAGACGAGGAGGCACGGTGGACGGGATCACATCGGCGATGACGTCGTCGGCCTCCAGAACGACGTCGTCGCCGCCCCCTCGGGTGACGAGACCGGCAACTGCCAGTCCGACACCTGCGAGGAGTGCGGCGACGATGAGAATCGTGAGGCCGGAGTGCCCCACGTCACGTGACGACCGCCCCGAGCGGAGGGGAGAGGTGGGGCGGTCGGTCACGCGAATCAGTGTGGTCGATGTGCTGACGGGGGTGGTGTCAGACGTCGACCGTACGGCGGCGGAGCACGATCGCTCCACCGGCGAGGGCGAACAGACCCGCAGCAGCGGCGAAGAGCGCCACCGATGAGTTCGAGCTCGCACCCAGTTCGCCACCGGTGTTCACTGCGGTCGGGGCGGGCGTTTCGCCGCCTGCCGAAGATCCGGCCGAGTCGAGCGCCACTTCCTGGGTGTAGAAGGTGAACGTCTCGTCGGCGAGCGAGCCGACGGCGTACACGATGAGGTTCGTCCCGGCGGCCACGGTCACGGTCGGCACGTCGGCGATCGCGTCGCCACCAGTCGGGGCGATCTCGGCACCGGCGATCTCACCTGCGGGGACGTCGAGGCTGGCCTCGTTCGGGTTCGACAGGTTCTCCACCGGGCGGGCGTCGCCGAGGATGATGTCGACAGCAGGAGCTGCGGCGGTGTGGCGCACCGTCAGGCGACCTTCGCCGTCTCCGGCGGGTGAGGTGTCGTTCTCGAAGGGTGTGAGGGACGGGGTGCCGTCGGCATCGAGGTGCGCAACGACGGTCCAGCTGCCGGAGGCGGGGACGTCGAAGCTTGCAACGGGCCCGATCGCGACGTCTTCGGTGCCCGCCGGGCGGACTTCGAGGTTCACCAGGGTCTGACCGGCGAACGAGCTCAGGTCCTGCATGTCGCCGGGTTCGAAGCCCGGGATCACGACGGCGCCATCGACGGCGACGTCAACGGTGATGCCAGGGATGCCGTGGAGCAACATGATGTCGGCCGACGCCTGGGCGCCGGATGTGCCGGCGGGAACGGCGAGGAGCGTGGCAGCGAGAGCTGCGGCACCTGCGAGGATCTTCTTCATCGGATGGTCCTTTCGGATGTCACGACCATGGGCTGTCCCACCGTCTGACATCTCTACGGGGCCCCCTGGATCCCGGATGACAATTTCAGCTCGTGAGGTCTCGGCTCCAACGCTCGGTCTCGCGGAGGCGGAAGTTGGTGTTGACCTGCTGACGCTCGAGGATCTGGTCGAGGGTCTTGACCGCCTGCTTGATCGGGTGCTCGGCGAAGAACGCACTCGCGTCGTCGACCAGGTACGGCGTGGACAAGAGCCTCACCGACTCGACCATCCGTACGATCGTGTTGCTGGGAAAGCGCACGAGTGCCTCAGCCCAATGGTCGCGAACGAACGCCCACGCAGCCGGACCGTGACGTCGGTTGGCAATCGCAGCTCGCAGCAGGAACGGTGCGTTCTGCGTTCGGACGTCGGACGACATGGCGAACTCGCACGTCGCCAGCAGGAGCACCTCGTCGTCGAATTCGGCCAGCGCGTAGAGGTGGCGGAGCTGATCTTGCGGTGTGGCGGCCGTGAGGAAACGCTGACGCATGTGCTCATAGATGGCGGCGTCACCCGTTGCTGCGACCACGCTGGTGGCTGCCGCGATCAACTCGGGATCGACGGTGGCCGGATCGGTGCTCGCGGCGTCGAACCACTCGCGACATCGCGCCTGCACGCCGATGTCGTTGCCGACCACGCCGACCAGGTCGACGAGCAGTCCGCGGAGCTTGCTGGTGAGGTCGGGCTCGCCGTCGACCGGATCGCCGAGCGCGTCGAGCGCCGGCACCGCGAGCCCGCGCACCCGCGCCTCGAATGCGTCGCGCACTGGCCCGCCGTCGAGCAATCGTTCGAGCCCGCGCAGTGCGATGTCGATCGCTTGCCAGACGGTGTGCTCGCGCTCGTCGTAGAACGACTGGAGGAACTCGAGCATTTCGGCCGCTGACATGCGCCCTGCGACGGTTGCCGCCCACGCGTCGTCGACGAGGTTGTAGCGCTCGAGCGTCGACAGTGAGGCGATCGTTGCTGCGTCGAGACGCGCCCTCAGCTCGTCGCTGTAGGCCACGCGGTAGAACCCGTGCCCGCCCGAATTGACGACGATCGGCTGCTCGGCTGCATCCGCGCCGATGGCGAGTGAGGCGGTGGCCCTGTCGAGCAGCAGCGTGGTCGTGTCGTTGCCGACACGGACGTGGACGGGGATCGCCCACAGCTGCGCGTCGGCGCTGGAATCGATGTCGATGCTGTCAGCGTCGAACCGGAAGCGTCGCTGGCGCAACACGAGCGCGCCGTCGACGAGCGCGGCGCTGACCAACGGATAGCCCGGCTGCCAGATCCACGAGTCCATGATGCGGCGCACCGGATCGCCCGAGGTCGCTTCGATCGCGTCCCACAGATCATTCGTCTCGGTGTTCGCGTAGCTGTGCAGACCGAGGTAGTGGCTCACGCCCTCACGGAAACGCTCGGCGCCGAGGTACTGCTCGAGCATGCGCAGCAGTGCCCCGCCCTTCTGGTACGTGAGCACGTCGAACATGCCGTCGCAATCGGATGGCGAGCGCACCTCGAACTCGACCGATCGGGTGCTCGACAGAGAGTCGGTCGCGAACGCCTCGCTGCGCTCGACACCGAACGCCGTCCAGCGTTCCCAGTCCGGCCGGTACACCTCGCACGCAGCGATCTCCATGAACGTCGCGAACGCCTCGTTCAACCAGATGCCGTTCCACCAGCGCATGGTGACAAGGTCTCCGAACCACATGTGTGCCAGCTCGTGTGCGACCACGTCGGCAACGAGTTGGCGTTCGCTCTGCGTGCTCGTGGCCGGATCGACCAACAGAAGACTCTCGCGAAAGGTGATGCAGCCGAGGTTCTCCATCGCTCCCGCGGCGAAGTCGGGCAGTGCCACGAGGTCGACCTTCGCGCCCGGGTATTCGATGCCGTAATAGTCCTGGAACCAGCGAAGGCAGAACGCGCCGACATCGAGCCCGAAGGCGGTGAGATGTCCCTTGCCCGGCACATGCACCACTCGCAGCGGAACGCCGTCGACGTCGACGGTGTCGGTCATCTCGAGCCGGCCGACCACGAACGCGACCAGGTAGCTACTCATCACCATCGTGTCGGCGAAGCGGATCACACACCGGCTGTCGTGCCTGGTGCGCTCGATCTCGGGGGCGTTCGAGATGGCCGTCAGGCCATCATCGACGTCGAGCGTGACAGCGAAGACGGCCTTGAACTCGGGCTCGTCCCAGCATGGAAACGCCCGGCGGCAATCGGTGGCCTGCATCTGAGTGGCCGCGATCACCTGCTCTGCGCCGTCGTCGTCGGTGTAGGTGCTGCGGTAGAACCCGCGCAGCTTGTCGTTGAGAACTCCGTCGAACTCGATCGTCAGCACGCTGGTACCGGGAGCGATCGCCGTCGGGGGAGTGATGAACAGTCGCTCGGTTGCGGCGTCGAGCTCCCACACCGCCGGGTGCCCGTCGACGTCGCAGCCGATGATCGAGAGCTCGTTGGCGTTCAGCACGATGACGATGGCCGAATTCACCACGTCGAGTTCGATACGTACCGACCCGGTGAACGTCGCTGCGGAGAGCGATGGTCGTAACCGCAGGTCGTAACGGGTCGGGCGAATGCCATCGGGGAGCCGATAAGGGTCGAGCTCGGCGGGCTCGGACACGGGTGCAGCCATCGTCGGGAGGGTAGCGCCGGTAGCGTGGTCCCTCGTGCCCGACCTGACCCGACGGTTCTCGACCGGTGCCAGCACCGACCATGTTCGATTCGACGTGGTCGGCATCGGCAATGCGCTCGTCGACGTCATCGCCCCAGCCGAGGACCACTTCCTCGTTCAGCACGAGCTGGTCAAGGGTTCGATGACCCTGATCGAGACCGAGCGAGCGGTCGAGCTGTACGCCGCCCTCGATCGTGCGGTGGAGATGAGCGGCGGTTCGGCCGCGAACACGGTGGTCGGTGTTGCCAGTCTGGGTGGTCGAGCCGCCTACATCGGAAAGGTGAACGGCGACGATCTCGGCGACGTGTTCGGTCACGACATGCGAGCGGTCGGGGTCACGTTCCACCGTCCGCCCGGCGATCACGGCACACCGACTGGTCGCTGTGTGATCGTGGTCACCCCCGATGCGGAACGCACGATGAACACCTACCTCGGCGTGTCGAGCGAGCTGTGCGTCGACGATCTCGACGAGTCGTCGATCGCTGATTCTCACGTGTTGTACATGGAGGGCTACCTGTTCGACCGCGACGATGCGAAAGCTGCGTTTCGGCGGGCCGCTGCGGTCGCTCACGAGCACGGTCGCATGGTGTCGCTCACGCTGTCCGACTCGTTCTGTGTCGATCGCCATCGAGACGATTTCCGGACGATGGTGCAGGATCAGGTCGACCTGCTGTTCGGCAATCACGACGAGCTGTTGTCGCTGTATCAACTCGACTCGTTCGACGACGCTGTCGCTGCGCTGCGCAAGGAATGCGAATTCGCGGCGATCACCGTCGGTGCCGAGGGATGCGTCATCGTCACACCTGACGAGCTGCTCCGGGTTCCGGCAATGCCGGTCGATCGGGTGATCGACACCACCGGCGCCGGCGATCTCTTCGCTGCTGGGTTCCTGCACGGGCTGACGTCGGGGAGCGACCTCGAAACGTGCGGCCGCTATGGGGCGATTGCTGCGGCCGAGGTGATCAGCCATGTCGGGCCGCGCCCGCTGGTCGAGTTGCGTAACCTGATCGGTGATGCCTGAACCCGATGTCGAGTCCGCTGACGATGCGGACCAGAACGACCTGCTCTCCATTGCCGAGGCGTGGCTGGCAGCTGAACCCGACGCCGACATCCGCGACGAACTCGCTGCGTTGATCGCCGCGGCGCGCGCTGGCGATGTCGACGAACTCGCTGATCGCTTCGCCGGATCGTTGCAGTTCGGCACCGCCGGTCTGCGAGCAGCGGTGGCAGCGGGCTCGATGCGGATGAACCGGTTGGTGGTGCGTCAGGCCGCTGCCGGTCTGGGCCGATGGCTGCTCGACGCCGAGGCGTCCGGCCGCATCCCCGACGCTGCCGCCAGGGGTGTCGTGATCGCCCACGATGCGCGCCGCAAGAGCGACCTGTTCGCCGACGACACTGCCCGTGTACTCGCAGCGATCGGGATCCGCTCCATGCTGCTCCCGGGTGTCCAGCCGACCCCGGTGCTGGCGTGGTCCATCACCGGCATCGGCGCCGCCGCTGGCGTGGTGGTGACCGCCTCGCACAATCCGCCGGCCGACAACGGCTACAAGGTGTATCTCGAGACCGGGTCGCAGATCGTGTCGCCGATCGACACCGACATCGCCGAGCGGATCGCCCAGTTCGACCCGTTGACGGTCGAGCTCGCGCCCGCCGACCATCCGCTGATCGAGCGGCTCGACGACGGGTGGGTCGACCGGTATGTGGAGTTCGTTCCGTCGGTGCGCCTACGTCCGGACGTAGCGGGCGTGCCCGTGGCGTACACGGCGATGCACGGCGTCGGCGGCGCAGTGGTGCTCCGGGCGTTCGAGGCGGCAGGTCTCCTCGCGCCTCACGTCGTCGCCGAGCAGCAGGAACCCGACGGCACATTTCCGACCGTGTCGTTCCCGAACCCGGAGGAACCGGGAGCGATGGACCTTCTGCTCGCCGAGGCGCAGGCCTGTGACGCCAAGGTGGCGCTGGCGAACGATCCCGACGCCGACCGCCTCGGTGTGGCGATTCCGCAACCCGACGGGTCGTGGCGTCGCCTGAGTGGCGACGAGATCGGCTGGCTGTTCGCCGACTACATCCTTGCCAACACCAGGGGTGACGATCGGCTCGTGGTGACCACGTTGGTGTCGTCGTCGCTGCTCGCTCGGATGGCCGAGGCTGCCGGGGTGCACAGCGAGGAGACGTTCACCGGTTTCAAGTGGATCGGCAAGATCGCCACCGAACGGCCGGACCTGCGGTTGGTGCTCGGCTACGAGCAGGCGCTTGGCTACCTGGTCGCGCCCCGCCCGCTCGACAAGGACGGCATCACCGCTGCGGTGCTGATGGCCGAGATCGCAGCAGTGGCCGAGTCAGAAGGTCAGACGTTGCAGGATCGCCTCGACGCACTAGCCGAGCAGTTCGGACGGTATGTGACCGCAGAGCTGTCGGTGAAGATGCCGCCCGCCGACGGTGCGGCGTGGGTGGCGTCGATCGAGGCGGAACCGCCGAGCGAGGTGGGCGGACGTGCCGTGGTGTCGGTGCAGACCTATCCCGAGGCGAACCTGGTTCGTTTGATGCTCGATGGAGGCATCAGGCTCCAGATTCGCCCCAGTGGCACCGAACCCAAGGTGAAGCTCTACGGCGAATCAGTCGACCTCGACCCCGCCGACCTCCAGTCCCTCCTCGAGAGTGTTGCTCATGGTGTCAGACACCATGAGTAACACGCCTCGTTCCGACGATTGCCTCCACCGTCGCGACGAGCTTCGCGAGTTCCGCTGACCGCTGGCATCGCTGGCGGGCTCGCGACAACGCCATGCGTGCAGCCGCTGGCGTGGCGAACCCGAACCGCTGCATCAGCTCCTCCGTGCTGCATGCGCCTACACCGGCAGAGGCAACGAGCGCGACCGTTCTTCGACCACCTGATCCGTCTGGGGCGACCCGGCCCAAGGCCTCGGCGATGACGCTGAGCGGGACTGAGGTCGCCGCCGTAACGTGGATGCCGTCCATCACGAGTCGCCGGTGCTCGTGTGGGGTCAGCAATCCCTCGATGAACGACGTGGTCAGCCATGGCGGCGCTGGACGCCGTCCGAGGTAGACCCCGTAGCTCGACCAGCGATATGCGGGCACCGCCGCGATGGGGACAAGATCGATGGGATTGCGATGGATGTAGGCGACGGTGGCCGTGAGTTGCTCGTCCGACTCGATCGTGACGGAGCTGAATCTGCCGCGAAAGAGTGGTCCGACCCGCCCGACCCGTTCGTTGACGATGCGTGTGAAGGACGACGACAGCTGTTGCATTCCGGGTGAGACGCCACGGTCGCCATCGGCTCGACCAAGTAGGTGATAATGGTTGCCCATGAGGCAATAGGCGTGGATGCCGACGTGGTGCTCTTCGCACATTTCCCCGAAGAGTCGTTCGATCGTGAGGCGATCGGTGTCGCCGAGGAAGACGTCGCGTTTGTCGACGCCTTGGTTCGTGATGTGGTGCCAGGTTCCTGGCTCGTTGTTGCGTGGTGCTCGTGCCATGCGAGCGACCGTACGCAGGGGGTGCCGCACAGTTGCAGCGACGAGGTGTTACTCGTGGTGTCTGACACCACGAGTAACGCTCAGGCGGGAGTACCGAACTGTCGGTCTCCGGCGTCGCCGAGGCCGGGGACGATGAAGGCGTCGTCGTTCAGGTGGTCGTCGATCGCTGCGGTGAAAAGGCGGACCGACAGGCCCGCCCGTTCGAGCGTGGCGATGCCCTCTGGCGCGGCGAGCGCGCAAACGACGGTGATCGGCTCTGGGGCGCCACGTTCGAGCAGCAGTCGAATCGTGTGGACCAGCGACCCACCCGTTGCAACCATTGGGTCGAGCACGATCACCGGGCGCCCAGCGAGCGACTCGGGCAGCTTGTTGACGTAGGGCTCGGGCTGATGGGTCTCCTCGTTTCGCGCCATCCCGATGAAGCCGATGTCGGCGTTCGGCAGCAGATCCTGCGCGGGCCCGACGAAGCCGAGCCCGGCGCGGAGGATCGGTACGACCACTGGCTGTACAGCGATCCGACGCGCCGGCGCCGTGGTCAACGGGGTCTCGACTGTGCCGTCGACGGTCGGCAGGGTCCTCGTCGCTTCGGCGATCAGGAGCCCGCCGATCCTCGCGAGGTTCTGTCGGAACAACGCGTTGGGGGTGTCACGGTCGCGGATGCGCGCGAGCGCATCGGTGCACACCGGATGATCGACCAAGGTCGTCTCGACGGCCATGTCAGGCCGCTCCGAGGGAGAGTTCGGACTTCAGGACCGAATAGCGCGGTTTGATCACGCCGTTGATCAGCTTCAGCCGTTCGGGGAACGGGGCGAATGACGACTTCATCGCATTCACGGTGAGCCACTCGAAGTCGTCGAGGCCCCACTCGAACGCCTCGTGCAGCTTCTGCATCTCCTTGGTCATCGATGTGTTGCTCATCAAACGATTGTCGGTGTTGACCGTCACTCGGAAGCGCAGGCGTCGCAGCATGCCGATCGGGTGGTCGGCAATCGAGGGGACGACACCGGTGTTGACGTTCGACGTCGGGCACAGCTCCAACGGGATACGACGGTCGCGAATGTAGGTAGCGAGGCGGCCGAGCTTCTCCGAGCCGAGGCCGTCGCCGGGGTCGATGTCATCGACGATCCGCACGCCGTGCCCGAGGCGTTCGGCTCCGCAGAACTGCACCGCTTCCCAGATCGACGGCAGACCGAACGCTTCGCCGGCGTGAATGGTCGAGTGGAAATTCTCGCGGTTGACGTACTGGAACGCATCGAGGTGGCGCGACGGCGGATAGCCCGCTTCAGCGCCGGCGATGTCGAAGCCCACGACGCCGGCATCGCGGAAGCGCACGGCCAACTCGGCGATCTCGAGCGAGCGCGCAGCGGTCCGCATCGCCGAGACGATCGAGTAGATCGTGAGGTCGGTGTCGGCCGAGCCGCGCCGGAAACCGTCGAGCACCGCCTCCATCACCTCGTCGAGTGTCATGCCCTTCTCTGTGCTCAGTTCCGGTGCGAATCGAACTTCGGCGTAGACGATTCCATCGTCCGCAAGGTCCTGTGCACACTCGTAGGCGACACGTTCGATGGCGTCACGGTCCTGCATCACGCCGACGGTGTGGGCGAACGTCTCGAGATACAGCACGAGGTCATTGCGTTTGGCGCCCCGGTTGAACCACGTGGCGAGGTCGTCCACATCGGTGGTCGGCAGATCGTTGTAGCCGAACTCCTGAGCGAGCTCGATGACGGTCTGGGGGCGGACGCCACCGTCGAGGTGGTCGTGGAGGAGCGCCTTGGGCGCCCGCTGGATCAAATCGGACAGAGACATGGCGTCACGCTACCGAGTCAGTTCAACGGGAGGTCGCTGTTACTGATGGTGTCTGACACCATGAGTAACAGTCAGCCGAGTGGTCGCAGGGGCATGTCGGCCGGGCGCTGGAGCCAGTTCCAGTCGGGGTAGTCGGCTTCACCGGAGATGCAGTGCAGCGTGTAGGCGTGGCGGCTGGCACCTGAACGGTTGACGTCACTCCAATGGGGGAGCTGGCCGTTCAACACGACCAGGGTTCCCGCTGGCACTTCGAGTGGGACCAGGTCGCTGCCGCCCGGTGGAGGTTCGGGAAGCGGCGTGTCATCCAGAGGTTCCATCAGCGTGCCCTCACCGGACTCGTTGCGCTTGAACAGCTGGCGAAGCGGGCCGAGGTGGCCGCCTGGCGCAGCCCACAGGCAGCCGTTGCCCAATGTGGCGTCTTCGATCGCGAACCAGAACCCGGTCACGGAGATCGGGTCGGTGTACAGGAACGTGGCGTCCTGGTGGCACCCGACCTCGCCGCCGATGTGTGGCTGCTTGAAGATGTACATCGACTGCAGCGCACGAGCGTCGACGATGCCGACGTCGTCGGCGATCTCGGCGAGCCGCGGGTCGTAGGAGAACCGCTCGAACTCGTCGTCGAGGTCGTGTTGGGCGTGACCGATCTTGTTGATGCTGAGCTCCTTCGGCTGGGTCAGCTCGCCGTCCGGACCGAATGCGTCCTCCTCGAAGAAGCACCAGATGGCCGACCCGCTCGTGAGGAACTCGCCGTCGGACACGCGGGCCTGCTCGTTCGTCGTGAACATCGACCGGTGCTCGGACGGTTGCCATTCATCGACGATGTCGAGGGCCCGCTGACGGAGTCGGGCACGCGTATCGGCCGTAACGAAGTCGGGGACGACCACGAATCCGTCCCGATCATACGAATCGACCTGCTCCGAAGTCAGCATGAGACGAATCGTAGGTGTGAGCGCTGTTACTCATGGTGTCTGACACCATGAGTAACAGTCAGTCGAGGGTGGTAGCGGCGTAACCCGGTGCGATGTGTTCGGCGACGATGCGGCGACGGATGTCGATCGGAGCGAACGACGACATCATCGCGTTCGTCGCAAGGCCTTCCATCTCGGCCATCGTGAGATCGTGTGCAGTCGCCACGGCGTGGAGTTCGCTCGACGGCATCACGTTGCTCATCAGCCGGTTGTCGGTGTTGTAGCCGACGTTGAACCCGGCGCGGAGGAACGGTCCGATCGGGTGCTCGGCGACGCTCGGCACCGCCCCGATCTGCACGTTGCACGTCGGTGCCATCTCGAGGTGGATCTGGCGGTCGAGGACGTACTGGGCGAGCGGGCCGAGCACGAGGTCAGTCGCCCGCACGCTCACGGCATCGGTTGCGTCGACGAGGTTGGTGTCGGAACGCAGGCGCACGCCGTGACCGATGCGATGAGCGCCGTGAGCAAGCGCATCGGAGATCAGTTCGAGGTCGGGCGGCTCGCTCGCATGGATCGTGATGTTGAGCAGTGCCGATCGAGCGAACGCGAGCGCCTCGGAGTGCAGCGACGGCGCGAAGCCGGTCTCGGCGCCGGCCAGGTCGAACGCCACCACCTTGTCGTCCCATGCCCTCAACCGGTCGACGAGCTGTGCGATCTCGACCGATCGGGCCTCGGTGCGCATCGCACACAGGATCGCGTTCACGACGATCGTCGAACCGTTCTCGGCTGCAGCTTCCTCGCCGCGACGGAACCCCGTCGTGACTGCCTCGACGACGGCCTCGAGCGCCAAACCCTGCTGCCGATGGAGTTCCGGAGCGAACCGGATCTCTGCGTAGACGACACCGTCAGCGGCGAGGTCGACGACTGCTTCCTGTGCGATCCGTTCGATGTGTTCGACGGTCTGCATCACTGCGAGCGTGTGCTCGAAGGTTGCCAGGTACTGCAACAGGTCAGCCGTCTCGGCGCCTCGGGTGAACCACGCTTGGAGTTCGTCGGGGACGGTGGTCGGCAGCGTCCAACCGATGGCATCGGCCAGTTCCATGATCGTCGCCACCCGCAGCCCACCGTCGAGGTGGTCGTGTAGCAGAACCTTCGGAAGTCGGCGAGCCTCGTCGAGCGTGATGGTCATGAGGTGATCGTCATGATCGAAGGAGCGCCCGTCCTACTGCATCCCCTTGAACCACGGGATGCCTTCCTCCGCTGGTGGTCTCAAGCGTTGTGCGCCGACCGACACGGCGATCAGTGTGACCACGTACGGGGTCACGAACACCAGCTGGTTGTTCGGCTCCTCGACGGCGAAGTAGGCCCAGAACGCAACCAGCGAGAACGCCACCACGGTGCCCGCACCGGTGATCGAGCGGCGGTAGCCCATGTAGATCGCGGTGAGTACCAGCCCGATCGCCGCGGCCAGGAAGAGCGCGTTGACCAACGCCGCCGGGTTGGTTCGCAACGTGATGCCCTGCGCGTAGCCGAAGAGACCGGCACCGGCAGCGGTGCCGGCGGGCATCCAGTTGCCGAAGATCATCGTGGCCAGGCCGAGGAAGCCACGCCCGGCCACCTGGTTCTCCTGGTAGCGGTTGGCGAAGAGCACCAGCACGGCGCCGCCCATGCCTGCCAGGCCACCCGAGATCGCCATGCCGATGTAGCGCATCTTGTGCACCGACACGCCGAGCGATGCCGCAGCGGACGGGCGCTCGCCGCTGAAGCGCAGCCGCAGTCCCAGAGGCGTGTGCCAGAGGAAATATGCCATGCCGAAGAACAGCCCGATCGTCAACACGACGTCCCACGTGACCGAGGTGGTCATGCCCTTCGAGAAGCCCGCTGCGTCTGCGATCATGAACCAGCCGGTGTCCTCGAACCAGCCGAGGATGTCGGGAGTCCTCCATCCGAACAGATCACCACCTGACAGGAACGGGACGGTGAACGATCCCATGCTGCCCGAGTTGCCCGGCGACGACGTGACCGAGCCTCCCTGCACGCCGACGAACAGTTCGCTCGCCATGAACCGAGCGACACCCGGAGCGATCAGGTTGATCGCGACTCCGGCGACGATGTGGTTGACGCCGAACGTGGTGGTGGCCACGCTCATCAAGAGCCCGCCGAGCATGCCGCCGATGATGCCGCCGAGCAGCGCCATCCACGGCCCGTACTGCCATCCCCACCAGCCGGCGAAGATCGTGCCCATCACCATCATGCCGTCGAGGCCGATGTTGATCGTGCCGCTGCGTTCGGCGATCAGGCCGGACAGACCGGCGAGCGCGATCGGTGCTGCGGTTCGTAGCGCAACGCCAAACGTGCTGCTCGAGGTGAGATCGCCGTTGTCGGCGATGATGCGCGCAATCGACATGACGGCAACGCCGACCATCACGAGCGCGACGATGCGCCAGCGGGTGGACGACAGCAGCGGGGCCCGACCGGGGGTCACGTTGGTGGCGTCGATGGTGGCGCTCATGACGTGGCTCCGATCGGTGCGGTCTCGTTGGGGGGCGACGGAGGTGGCGTCTCTCGATCAGCTCTGGTTGCTTTGGCAGCCTCCTCGGCGGCTGCGGCATCATTGCGGCGCCGGACGACTTCGTAGGCGATCACGGCAGCGAGGAGGAACGACCCCTGCAGGATCTTGCCGATCTCGGGTGGAATTCCCAACGAGCCCAGTCGCCGTGTTGCGACCTCGATGGTGGCCCACACGAGTGCCGCGGCGGCGACACCGATCGGGCTGTTGCGGCCCAAGAGCGCGAGGCCGAGCCCTGTGAACCCGAGCGTGACCGGAAATGCGTCGCCGTACTTCAAGAACGTCGGGTCTGCGAGCAGGAACGGCAGGCCGATCATGCCAGCGACCGCGCCGGACATGAACAGCGTGATCAGCACCATCCGCTTCGGGTTGACACCGGCGGACAGCGCAGCGTCAGCGTTCATGCCCGACAGTTTGAGTTCGTAGCCGAACAGGCTGCGGTTGAGGAGCACGTAATACACAACGCCGAGCAGGATCGCGAACGGGAGGAATCCGAGCAGCTCGACTCGCGGCCCGAAGTTGAACCCGAAGAACTCGAAGATCGGGTTGAGCGACGGCAGCCGAGCAGATTCGGGCATCACCTTGGTCTGGGCCACGAGGCCACCGTTCTCGGTGTCGCGGAGGTACTCCGACAACAAGAAGGCGCTCAGCCCGATGCCGATGTAATTGAGCATGATCGTCGAGACGACGACGTTCACGTTGCGGGTCACATTGAGGATGCCGGCGATCAATGCCCACGATCCGCCGACGGTCATCGCCACGAGGAACACGAACGGCACGTGCAACAGCGGCGGCAGGCTGACCTCGGCCCCGGCCCAACCGGCGATGAGCGCAGCCAGCAGGTACTGGCCGTTCGAGCCGATGTTGAACAGGTTCATCTTGAACCCGATCGCCACGGCGACACCGGAGATGTAGAGCGGCACGGCGGTGTTGATGATGTCGACCACCGCAGCGGTGGAGTCGATCGTCTTCCACATCTCGACGAACGCGTCGACCGGGTTGTTCCCGGAGATCAACAGTGCGATCGACGAGATCACGATCGCGGCCGCCGCCGCGACCAGCGGTGCGAGGGAACCGCGCCAGATCCGTTCCAACATCAGTGCGCTCCTGTCGTTGCGCCGGTCATGTACGAACCGAGTTCGGCCGGGGTGACGGTGGCCGGGTCGACCTCGGCGACGATCTCGCCGCGCAGCATCACCAGCAGGCGGTCCGAGAGGCCGATCAGTTCTTCGAGATCGGCCGACACCAGGATCGTGCCGAGTCCGGCGGCGCGGGCGTCACGCAGGATGTCCCAGATCACCGACTGGGCTCCGACATCGACGCCACGGGTCGGATGCGCAGCCACCAGCACCTTCGGCTCGGCGGTCATCTCGCGGCCAACCACCAGCTTCTGCTGGTTGCCGCCCGACAGGGTGAAGGCCGGCACGTTGATGCTCGGTGTCCGGACGTCGAATTCGTCGACGATCGCCTCGGTGCGTTCCTTGGTCCCGCTGACGTCGAGCCACGGGCCCTTCGCGAACGGTGGTCGATGGTGATGGCCGAGCGCCGCGTTCTCCCACAGCGTGAATCCGAGGACGAGGCCGTCCTTCTGGCGGTCCTCGGAGATGTAGCCGATCCCGGTGTCGCGCCGCTCGCGAGTGGTGAGCCGAGCGATGTCGTCGCCATCGAGGAGGACGGTGCCGGTCGACGGCAGGAGTCCGACGAGCGAGCGCACCAGTTCGCTCTGCCCGTTGCCTTCCACGCCGGCGATCCCGACGATCTCGCCGCGATGAACGATGAACGACACGTTGTGGACCGGGTCGCGGCCGCCCGACTCGGTTGCCTTCACCGTGAGGCCCGAGAGTTCGAGCACCGGCTGGTCGGTGACCGTGCTGTCGCGGGTCTCGGGGGTTGGGAGTTCGCTGCCGACCATCATCTCGGCGAGGTCATGCGAGGTCACCGTGCTCGGATCGGGCACCTCACCGACGGTCTTGCCCTGGCGGATCACCGTGATGGCGTCGGCGTGCTTGAGCACCTCGTCGAGCTTGTGCGAGATGAAGATGATCGTGGCGCCCTCCACGGTGAGCTCGCGCAGCGACGCGAACAGTGCGTCGACTTCCTGTGGCACGAGGACGGCGGTCGGCTCGTCGAGGATCAGGATCTCGGCCCCGCGATAGAGCACCTTGAGGATCTCGACTCGTTGCTTGTCGCCGACACCGAGATCGGAGATCAACGCGTCGGGGTCGACATCCAGGCCATAGCGTTCGCCGAGTTCCCGGATCCGACTGCGGGCCTCGCTTGCATTGAGCGACAGCTTCGTGCCGGGCTCCTGGCCGAGCACGATGTTCTCCCACACGGTCAGGTTCGCCGCCAGCATGAACGCCTGGAACACCATGCCGATGCCGTCGGCGATCGCATCCTTCGGCGACGAGAAGACCCGATCCTGGCCGTTGACCGTGATGGTGCCCTCGTTGGGCTGGTGGGCGCCGTAGAGCGTCTTCATCAGCGTCGACTTGCCGGCGCCGTTCTCGCCGACGATGGCATGCACCGATCCCTTGCGCACGGTGAGGTTGACGCCGTCGTTGGCGATCACGCCCGGGAAGCGCTTGACGATGTCGGTCAATTGGATGGCGATCGGCGCGTCTGTCATGTCGCCGTTGACCCCGCCGGATTCGCTCATCGTCTGTTTTCTAGTCGATCGGGCGGGGTCGCGAGGAAGAGCGGGGGGATTCGGGACGTTCGTCCCGGTCGTGTTCCGAGGTTCGGACGCGACGATGCCCGTCTGGTCGGAGCCGGACGGGCATCGTTCAACGCGTTTGGCGGTGCATCAGTCGATGCTCCGCCGAGTGTTCAGCTGGGCTCAGGGAGCCTCGGGGACCTCGATCTCGCCCGCAGCGATCTGCGCTGCGAAATCGTCGAGCTCACCGGCGATGTCGTCGACGAATCCGCCCGACGTGGAGTACCCGACGCCATCGGACGCCAGGTTGAACACCTGGACGCCACCGGCGAACGAGCCGTCGTTGAAGGACTTGATCGTCTCGAACGTGGCGACGTCGACCTTCTTGAGCATCGAGGTGAGGATGTACGGCTGCAGCTCCGGCGAGACCAGTTCGTACTGGTCGGAGTCGACGCCGATCGCCCACACGTCACCGGGTTCTCCGGCTTCTGCAGCGGCCTCGAAGGCACCGAGACCAGAGCCACCAGCGGCCGAGTAGATGACGTCCGCGCCGGCTTCGTACTGCGCAGCAGCGATTTCCTTGGCGCGGGCCGGGTCATTGAATCCGCCGAAGTCCGGCGGCTGGGTGATGTAGTTCACCAAGACCTCGATGTCGGGGTCGACGGCAGCGACGCCAGCCGCGAATCCGGCTTCGAACTTCTTGATGAGGTCGTTCTCGACGCCACCGATGAAGCCGACCGTTCCGGTCTGGCTCTTCAGTGCAGCGGCCGCACCGACGAGGAACGAGCCCTCGTTCTCGGCGAACACCAGCGAGGCGACGTTCGGGAGATCGACGACGGAGTCGATGATCGCGAAGCTCGTGTCGGGATCTGCCTCGGCAACCGCGGTGATCGAGTCACCGAACAGGAAGCCGACGCCGACGACGAGGCCAGCGCCTTCGTCGACGAGACCCTGGACGCGCTCGGCGCGGTCGCCGTCGCCCGTCGGGGTCGACTCGATGCCGGTGACACCGAGTTCTTCCACGGCCTGGTCGAGCCCGGCGCCGGCGGCGTCGTTGAACGAACGGTCGCCACGGCCGGTGATGTCGAACACCACGCCGACGGTCGCGCCGTCGCCCTCGGCCATGGCGTCGGTGCCCTCGGTCGTGGCGTCGGTGCCCTCGGTCATTTCCTCGGTGCTGTCGGGAGCGTCGGTCGACGCTGTTCCGGTGTCGTCGTCGCTACCGCAGGCCGCGAGGCCGAGCGCCGCGATGACGCCGATAGCGAGCAGTTTCTTGCTCTTGATCATGTTCTCCCCTTCAGGATGAATTGGTTTGGTTCATGTTGCGAGCGACACGTTCGCGTTGCTCGTGTTCACGTGCCATACAAGCTACCCGTTGGTAACGGGGCACTCGCGCCAGGCCGGCTGTGTGGTCATCGAGCGTTCACACGACACCACCAGTGACGCCATCGACGACAGCGACGCCCATATCCTGGGAGTTCCGTGTCTTCACCGTCCGCTTCCCGTCGCCGACCGAGCAGTCGACGTTACGTCGTGCGCCGTCTCGGCGCACTCGTGGTCGTGGTGCTCGTCGCGTTCGGGGCGTTCAGAGGTGTGTCGGCGCTGCTTGCCGGCGGAGACGACGGCACAGCGGATGCCGATGCAACGGATCAATCGGGCGCTGATGACGGCACGGAATCGGTCAGCAGCTCGATCGCCGTCGACGCAACGACCGAGCCAGCCATCACGCAGCCGGTCGACACCCAACCGGTCGACACCGGCCCGGCGAGCGCGGAGAATCCGGCGACGGTGTTCATCGTCGGCGACAGCGACGCCGGCACGTTCGGTCCCTATCTGCAGACCCTGCTCGACGGCACCGGGGTCGTCGAAACCCAACTCGACTACAAGGTGTCGTCCGGTCTCGCTCGTCCCGACTTCTTCGACTGGCCAGCGGAGATCGACCGCAAGCTGCCCGAGGTCAACCCCGACATCGTGGTGGCAACCTTCGGCGGCAACGACGCCAACATCTTGCGCGACGCCGCTGGCAACGATCTCTTCGGATATCCCGAATCCGATCCGGAGGGCTGGTCCGAGGAGTACCAGCAGCGCGTGGGTGCCGTGATGGACCAGTTGATGGAAGGTGGGCGCACGCTGATCTGGGTCGGGATCCCGAACGACGACAACCCCGAGGTGACCGCCCGCATGGCAATCCAGGACCAGGCCGCGAAGGCGGCTGCGGCGGAACGCCCGGACGTGATCTTCATCGACACGTGGAAGCGCTTCTCCGGCCGCGACGGCAATTGGGCCGAGTTCGTGATCGATCCTCGGGACGGCGAAGGCAAGGACGTCCGCGCCGACGACGGATTCCACCTCAACACCAACGGCGCCGAGATCCTCGCCCTCGACATCGCCCAGGCAATCCGTGACACCCTGCGCGCGCAAGGCACCGCCATCTGATTACAACAGGGGTCAGACCCGCGATGTAATCGACGCTGGTCCTTGCCGTCGGCGTGCGCTTCCCGACGCGATCGCTGCACTCCAGGGGTCAGAAGGAGGTCTGACCCCTTTTCATTGCTGTTGGCCTCGTGCTTGGATGGTGGCGCGTCTCGCAGCGACGGCGTCGGGGCTGAAGCTGTTGCGACGCCAGGCACGGCTGTCGCGTGACTCGATCTCCCAGTGGTCGTCGTCGGCGGCGATCTGGGAGTACGTCGAGCGGATCTGTCGCACGCCCGGTTGATCGTTGCCGACGATGTCGGCTGCCAGCTGTCGGGTGAACGGGATCAGCTCGGCGTGCACCACGACGTGGTTGACCAGCCCGAACGCCAACGCTTCCTCGGCGAGCATGAAGTTGCCGGTGAAGCTCATCTCACGCGCCCGCCGGATCCCGATGGCCTTGGGGAGCAGCACGGTGAGGCCCCAACCCGGCATCACCCCGACTCGTGAGTGGGTGTCGCCGAACTTGGCATTCTCGCTTGCGACCAGGAAGTCGCAGTTGAGGGCGAGTTCGAGCCCTCCGGTCACTGCGACGCCGTTGATGGCGCCGATCAATGGTTTGGTGAGCGTGGGGAACGGCCCGCGCACGCCGTAACGGTTGGGGCTGCCGTCGGCTCCGGAGCCCCCGGCCAGAGTGCTGCCGTCGGAGCCGAGCTCCTTCAGGTCGAGGCCCGCTGTGAAGGCCGGATCGGCGCCGGTGAGGACGATCACGTCGACGTCCTCGTCGCCCTCGGCCTCGAGCATCCGCTGCGCAATCCGCTCGAGCATCTCGCTCGTGAGCGCGTTGCGTGCCTCGGGTCGGTTGATCGTGATCGTCGCGATCCGCTCGGACACCTCGTACAGCACGTCGCTCTCAGCCATCCGAGCATCCTCGCACTCTCGTTGAAACCCCTTCGCATCAGCAGCCCACGCAATTCCGGCACGATTCGTTCGATTGGCGACCGATTCGTGCCGGATTTCGGGGTGGGGTGGGGTGGGGCCAGGGGGGCCGAGGCTGGCCGAGGCTCAGGTGTCGTCGTCGTCGGCGGGGTGGAAGGCGAGGGGGAGGTCGCCGAGCTTGACGAGGGTGGAGGCGATCCAGCCGCCGAGGGCACCGAAGTGCTCGTCGAGCAGGGTGCTCGTGCCGTCGGCGACGGTTTCCTCAGCGAGTTCGTACAGGCCTTCGTAGGTGATCTCGGCGGCGTACTCGGTTCGGAAATCGAGCGGGTCGACGTCGGTGTCGGGATGCGAGGTCTCCGAGGTCAACCCGGCGCGTTCGAGGCGGTCGTCACCCACGAGCGGGCTCTGCTCGGGAACCGTCTTGTACAGCACGCCCGGATCGGCGGGCTCGGCGAGGCGCTGGATGCGCAGCACGATCTCCATCTCGATCGCCGGGCGCTTCTCGAGTTCCGCCTCGACATACCACTGCCGGTAGGCGGCTTGGCTCCACGCCGGCCAGTCGAAGGTGATGTGGGCGACCACCCGCGGGGGCTCGCCCTCACCCGGTAGGCCGTAGCTCGTCTCCCACGTGAGGTCGCCGAGCAGCACGTCGCTCTGGAAATGTTCCTCGAACGCCTGACGCTCGAGGAACGCCGCTTCGAACGCATCGCGGAGCGCGCTGATTGCATCGGTGAAGACGTGGTCGAGCATGTGCAGAGCAAAGGCTAACCCGCCGCGACAGCCATGGCGCCGAGGGCCCCGTGCAACACTGGCGCCATGTCTGGTACCGAACCGTTCGTGCTCACCGATGTCGCCGATGGTGTTGCGACGCTCACGTTGAACAACCCCGACGAACGCAACACCCTCACCGCTGCGATGGTCGCGCAGATTCTCGAGGCGATGGATGCCTTCGAAAGCGACGAGACCGTCGGTGCGCTGGTGGTCACCGGCACACCGCCGGCGTTCTGTGCGGGCGCCAATCTCGGTAATCTCGCCGAAGCGACCGGTGAGAGCCTCGGCACGATCTACGAAGGATTCCTGCGCATCGCACGCAGCCCGCTGCCGACACTCGCTGCGGTGAACGGCGCGGCGGTCGGTGCGGGAATGAACCTGGCACTCGGCTGCGACGTCCGCATCGTCGCCGACACCGCCAAGCTCGATACGCGCTTCCTGCAACTCGGTATCCATCCCGGCGGGGGCCACACGTGGATGTTGCGGCGCATCGTCGGCCCGCAAGCGGCGATGGCGGCAGTCGTGTTCGGTCAGGTGTTCGACGGCAAGGAGGCGGAACGCATCGGCCTCGCGTACCGCTCGGTGCCGGCGCAGTCGTTGCTCGAGTTCGCCCACGAGTTCGCGGCGAAGGCTGCGAGCGCGCCGCGTGAGTTGGCGATCGTGACCAAGCAGACGATCCAGGCAATGGCCGACGTCGACGACCATCCCGCTGCGGTCGCGCGCGAACTCGAACCGCAGTTGTGGAGTACGAAGCAGCCATGGTTCGCTGAACGCATTGCCGCGCTGCAGGCGCGCATCTCCAAGAAGTAGCGCGTCAGCGTCGGGTTCGTTCGAGCGTCGCCAATGTCGATCGAGTGCGTTCGAAGCGCTCGTCGTCGTCGATCCAGCTCGGGTCGAACGCGACGCGATCGAGTTCATCAGCGACCACCCGCGCCGCCGCCCGATCGCGGGTGTCGGCGACCGTCGAGGCGATGTGGGCATTGGTCGCCACGATTGGGTCGTCGGACTGGTCGGGCCGAGATCGGACCGTCGTCGAGAGCGCGCCGAATCGATCCTGCAGGAGGCCCCACCGCCCACGCCGCCGCCGGTATCGGTCCAGCGCGACGAACCGGACGATTGCCCACACGAGCCCCCCGCTCAGCACCGCCAGTGCGATCTCCATGCGGTACGACACGATCGACGACACGGTCGCCCCGATCAGATCACCGCCGACGGTCCCATTGCCGGCGTCGGCGGCGAGTGGTACCTCGGCGGTCGGATCGAACGCCTGCCACCCGGTCTGCGGGAACCACACCTCGACCCAGGCGTGAGCGTCACTGCCGCGTACGTTCCACACACCCGACACCCGGTCGCGCTCGCCGGGTACATAGCCGGTGGCGAGCCGGGCGGGCACGCCTTGGCTGCGCAACATGATCGTCAGCGTCGACGCGATCTGTTCGCAGAACCCGAGCTGCGACTCGAACAGGAAGTCGTCGACGGCGTCGCTGCCGTCAGCGGGCACCGGCGCATCGAGGTCGTACTCGGTGTTGGCGCCGAGCCAGGCCTCGTAGGCGAGGATCGTGTCGTAGGTCGACTGGCCACGCGTGCGAAGCGTCGTGGCGAGGTCGAGCGTGCGTTGCGTGGTCGATTCGGGCATCTCCAGGAACGCATCGAGTTCGTCGCCGCCGGCCACCTCGCGGAATCCGGCGAAGAACTCGCCGAGGTCACCTTGGGAGCGCAGGATGTCGGCGTCCACCCGGACGCGTTCCGAGATCACCGTGTACACCGACCCACGGGTGAGCGTGACATCCGACCGCAACGCGCCGTCCGGGCGGGTCCACAGCGACCCGTCGAAGATCACCTGGACCGGTCGCGACGCTGCGAACACCACGTTCGGGAGATCCTGTTCGACGAAGTAGGTCTGGACGAACTCGTCGCTCGGCACCGCGCTGCCGACGGCGTCTCCCAGCGTTGGAGGCACGTCGATCACCGGGCCGTCCTGGGGCTGTCCGAGATCTGGCGACACTGTCCACGTCCGACCGTCGAACTCGGTGAATGTCTGCCCTCGCCAGAACGCCGGCTCGGGTGCTCGCACCCGCATCACGATCTCACTGCCCAGGTCACCGCGCACGCTCGTGTCGAGCGTCTCGGTGAAACCCGGATATCCGACGACGCCGCCGATCGACCCGCGATCCGGGGTGCGATCGTCGTCATCGGCCTCGAGCGTGGTCGAGCCGTCCGGTCGGGCGAGACCACCCGGTGAGGACACCGTGGGCGCGTTCGACGACAACGCCGGCAGCCCGAGCCGCGCCGGGCCATCGGGGATCGGCACCACGCTGAGCGCCGCCAGGGTGCCAACGCCGACCGCCAGGGCCGAGCCGACTCGGCGGGCGGCGGTACGAGCCGACCCAGCGGCCGGTCGATGTGGTGGCGAGATTCGTCCACGTGAGCGCTTGGGCCGAGACGAGGTCGAGATCATCGAGATCACGAACGGCGCACCCCACGCAGCGAGCCACCACCCGAGCGCGGCGTCGATGCGGAGACCGGCGGCGTACGAGGCGAGCACGAAGGTGATGGCGAGATGCACTCGCAAGGTTCGGCGGTCGACGGCTTCGAAGCCATGCAGCACAACCAGCAGCATCAACACATCGGGAAGAGGACCGCGTAGCGCTGCGAGCAGCCCGTCGACGTCGGCCGACTGCACGATGATCGCGGCGAGGACGACCAGGATCGCGGCGACGATCGCCAACTGCATGAGCAACGGTCGTTTGCCGGATCGGCGAGCGATCCACAGTGACGTTGCCGCGCCGACCACCACGGACGCGATCACCGCTACGAGCAGTGCGGCGGACCCGTCGAGGGCGCCGATCAGCATCGCCATACTGGCGATGGCTGCCGACGCGGCGGCCCAACGGGCGGTACCGGTGACGGCTGTGTCGGTCTCGGTCGGGTGCGACCGCAGACGGAGTTGACGGTGAAGTGACCCGGTGTGCCGACGAATCGAATCGTCGGCCTCGTCGAGATCGTCGGCGTGTTGCTGGGCAACGATCGCTGCCCACCGAGCGGCTGCTTCCTCGTCGGTTACTTGATGCAACGCCGCGTCCGTCGTGCGCACGGCGGCGGGATGACCCTGGCGACGCGCCTCGTCGAGCGTCCATCGCACACGGTCAGCGTCGGCGCGGGCCGTGTGGAGGTCGACGATCCATCGTTGGTCGGCAGCGGTGACGCGGTCGTGGACGATCAGCTCATCGGAGCGCAGCGACGAGGCCCAGTGCACCGAGTTCGTCGCATCACCCTGGCGCCACGGGCGCACCCCGTCGATCTCGCCGCCATGATTGCCGCGCCGATCGTCCCTCGAGCCCTCGGAGGTCGAGGTGATCGACTCGACCTCGACCATCGGACCCGCTCCGACCGGCGCGATGTGCAATTCGTCGATGACGATGTCGGTTGCTCGTCGCCACCAGATCAGTCCGGCCGGGCCAGGGACGTCGACGCGCACCGTCAGCTCCGTGATCAGCCCTGGCGTGTCGAAGTGCGCCGTGACGACGGAGTCATCGGCGTCGATCGGTGCCGCGCCGCCATTGATGCGCACCGCCGTGCCGTCGATCGACGCGAGACTGATCCGGCTGCGCTCGCCGAATCGGCCGGTGACCGGAGCGGTGACGGAGACGAGCAGTCGACACGGTTCGCCGACGGTGACGACCGATGGAGCGACCACGGCGGTGACCCGCACCCATCGTGTCGCCCGCCATCCAGCGACGACCTCGAACACGAACGCCACGAGCGTGGTCGCCAGCAGCAGGATCACGGCGGTGGCACCGGTCAGACGGGCGACTGCTGTGCTCGCAATCCAGGCGCCGAGCAGGATGCCCGTGCCTGGTGACCAGCCGGTCGGCCGCACTCGTCCAGCATCCGATCGCGTCGGCTGGCGGCGCGCGGATCGGTCGAGCTCGGCCATCAGATCGTCGGCGGGGCGATCCCGGCGAGGCAGTCGGCGACCTGCTCGCGTCCGACATCGACACTCACGTGGGTTCCCGCGATGCGGTGGGCCAGTGCCGGCCCGGCGGCACGCACGACGTCGTCGGGGGTGATGAACGTTCGGCCCGACATCGCTGCGAACGCACGCGCCAGCGCCACGATCGCCACACCGCCTCGGGTTGACGCGCCCACCCGGATCGCCGGATGTTCGCGGGTCGCCTGCAGCAACTGCACCACGTAGGTGCCGATGGCATCGCTGATGTGCACGTTGGCGACGGTGCCGCGTGCGGCGCCGAGCGCCCCGAGGGTGACGACCGGCTCGACGGCGTCGAGCATCGTGCGCCCACGTCGTCCGGTGAGCACCTCGAGTTCGGCCGCTGCAGGTGCTCGTCCTGGCGTCACGACGGCGCGGAATCGATCGAGTGAACCGTCGCCGAGCCCATGGGTGCCAGCGATGTCGATCGGGTTCTGGGTGGCCACGATCATGAACGGGTCGGGCAAAGCATGCACGACACCGTCGACGGTCACGGTCGACTCCTCGGCGAGCTCCAGCAGGGCGGACTGGGTGCGCGGGGTCGCCCGGTTGAGTTCGTCGAAGACGACGACGTTGGCGAAGACCGGTCCGGGTCGGAACTTCATGCTGTCGGCGTCGAGCCGCCCGCTCGGCACCATCGAGCCGGTGATGTCGCCGGGAAGGAGGTCGGACGTGCCCTGGATCCGGTGGAACGTGCCACCGACGCTGCGCGCCAGCACCTGGGCGAGCAGTGTCTTGCCGACACCTGGGATGTCCTCGATCAGCAGGTGGCCGCCGGACAGGAGTGTGGCCACAGCCACTTCGGCGACGTCGTGTTTGCCGGCGATCACCGCGTCGATCGTGGCGACGAGTCGCGTTCCGAGCGCAGCGAGGGCGCCAGAATCAGCACCACCAACGTCGTCGAGCGTCGAGTGATCGGGCGCGGTCGTGATCGGCGGCGGCAACGTGTCCACGATCGGGGTATCGGCACCGGGACCCGTCTTCTTGACCCACCCGGTGCGGCGCTCGAGAACATCAACGAGTGGGTGAACAGCGGGTGAACGAATCGCGCAGGATCGTTACACAAGACCAACGACACGCCCGCGAGGACTGCACTAGGTTGGCGGAGGCAAGCAACCGAAACCACCGTGGCACGGCCACGAAGCAGGAGGTAGCCCCTATGAGCCAGCGTCACCGGTCCCCCGAGACCATGTTGCCACTCAAGCAGGAAGTACGTGCCCACGCCCACAGCGAGCGGCACCGAATCCATGTCGAGTTGCAGACTGCCGCTCAGGACGTCAGCGCCGGTCTCGAACCCGAGGACGTGCACGAACCAGGCACGGCGTGGAAGCCGATCGGCCACCACGACGCCGAGATCGCCAAGAGCAAGCTCGCCAAGCGCAGCCGCTCGACGCGTCACTGGAAGACCAAGATGTGGAAGCGTCGCACCCAGCTACGTCGCGATCGGGCCGATCAGATGCGTTCGGCCGGCGAGAACTCCGGTCTCGTCGGCTACTGACGACGACCGCTCACTGCTGAGGCGTCTGCGGCCTCGTCACACGAGGTCGTGACGACGGTGGATCCATGCGGCGAGGAACTCGTCTCGGCGCTGGTTCCACTCTTCGACGGTGATTCCGTAGCGGACGTGGTCTTCCCACGTGCCTTTGATCTCCAGGTAGCGCTCCGCGACCCCCTCGTCGCGGATGTTCAACTTCTGCATGATCCGTTGGCTGCGCTCGTTGCGCGGCACGATGCAGATCTCCAATCGGTGCAGGGAGAGCTGTTCGAACCCGAACTGCATCACGACCGCGACGGCCTCGGCCACGTAGGCGTTGCCGGCGTGGCGCTGATCGATCCAGTAGCCGATCGTGCCCGACTGCATCGCCCCGCGGATCACGTTGTTGAGATTGACCTCGCCGGCCACCTGCTGGTCGACGAACAGGCCGAACTGGTAGGCGGTTCCGGTGGTGCGGTCGCGGTCTCGTTGCTGGCAGCGCGCGGCGAATGCGCTGCGATCGGTGACGGGATCGGGCTGGTGGAGCGGTCGGCTCGGCTCCCAAATGGTCAGCCACTCGGCGTTTCGTTGGCGCACCTCGCTCCACGTCCTGAAGTCGTTGGCCGCGAGCGGGCGCAGCATCACTCGGCGTCCGTACAGCCTGACTGGTGAACTCGCCCGAGACGGATGGCGCAGCACCATCAGCGTGCCGCTCGCTGTTTCGTGGGCAGTGACGCTGCGTTCGCGATGTGGAGGACACGCAGTTCGAGGCGGCGCATGATCCCCAGTATCACGCAACACGTCGCGACGATCGACTCGACGTGGCCCTCCGGGAGGCCCGGGTTGTGGCGGCGCTCGGTGACGTTCTCGACGGCGAGGGTGCGGAAGACCTCGTCGGCGTCGGCGCGCAGGAGTTCGTAGCCGGCCGGGATCTCGTCGGCGCCGATCTCGACTCGGGCCATGGCCTCGGCGTGTCGACCAACTGCCACCACGCCAGGCGTCGCTTCGATCGAGGGTGCCTCGATGAGCAGATCGTCGAGGTGATCCTGCACGAGCCCGAGCGCATTGGTGAGGCTCGCGGGTGGGGGAGGGTCGCTTCCGCGAAGCGGCCCGTCGAGCAACGTGAGGGGGCCGACCGGCAGTGTGTGCACCGCACCGCCTGTGACCTCGATGGTCAGCGAGCGGTCGGAGATGTGAACCCTCAGCGTGCCCGGGGTCATGGTTCGTCCCGATCGGCGTCGCCGACCAATTCCGACACCGTGCCCCACCTGGTGGTGTCGAGGTGATCGAGTGTCCATCGGCCCACGGGGTCGTCGCCGCCGGCGAGCAGGTAGGCGAGGTGGGCGTGGAGGCACTTGACGCCCACCCGGGTGCCGCCCACGCCGCCCGACGGCCGAGGGCCATGATGGTTCGGGTCGATCTCGGCGTCGCGTTCGGCGCCGTAGCGGCGATGCAGCGCAGCGAGTTCGTCCGGGGCGATTGCCGCCTCGGCGGCCTTGACACCGCCTGCCGCCTCCAGGCGGCTCACCTCGCGCACCACGTCGGCGCCGACGAGGTAGAAGCGAGTCGGCATCGGTGTGCCGTCGTCGAGGAACGGCTCGTTGCGGACTACCACGGGGTCTCCGGCGTCGTCGCGAACGACCACCTCGAAGGCTCCCGCCGGCTCGCGCCCGAGCAGCTCGGCAACTCGGGCGCGATCTCCCATCAGCCCCGTCGACGGCGCACGAGCAGCAACACGAGCACGACGGCGATCAACGCGGGGCCGAGCCGCTTGATCAGCGAGGTCCCACCGATCCCCATGAGGTCGATCGGCTCGGTTGCGGGGCCTTCGATCTTGCGCACCTGTGGCTTGGCCGGCGCTGTATCGGCAGCGGTGGTATCTCCTACGACATCGGCGACGTCGACGGGCGATGTCGGGTCTGTCGTCGTCGTGGACGCGCCGACGCCCTGTTCGTCGATCATCTGGTTGAGGTTGTCGGCGAACTGGGCCATCAACTTCGAACTGACGTCGCCCATGATGCCGCGGCCGAACTGGGCGACCTTGCCGGTGATGTGGAGTTCGGTGGTGACCGCAACGCGGGTGCTGGTGGGCGACAGGCTCTCGGCCTGGGCGGTGATGTCCGCTGAGGCATTGCCGCGTCCGCCGGTGTCGCGGCCGGCGCCCTTGATCTTGGCTCGGTAGTTCTCGTCGTCGCGCTCGACGAAGTGCGCTTCGCCCTTGAACTGGCTGCTGATCGCGCCGAGCTTCACCTTGACCACGCCCCGGTAGGTCTCACCCTCGACTTCTTGGAGTTCTGCGCCAGGGAGACACGGCGCGATTCGCTCGAGGTCGGTGATCAACGGCCAGGCCTCTTCGATCGGGCGGTTGACGGTGAATTCGTTGATCAGTTGCTCTGCCATCGGCGAAGGTCCTCTGTGGTGTCGATGTCGGCTGGGGACCCAGTGCACGCTACTTCACGGACCAGTTCAGGACGAACGCGCATCAGCGCCCGAGCGCCCTCGTCGCCGGTGGTCGGCAGCAGATCCCAGGTCACGGCGTCGAGCTTCACCGGGTTCGCCCGTCGCCCGGCGTAGGTTGCGACGACGATCGGTCCACCTGCCTCGGCCACTGTTCGCCACGCTGCTGGGTCGATGAACGGCTGATCGGCGAGGCCGACGACCACGGAGGTGGCGCCGAGCGCGCGCGCTGCGTCGATCCCGGCGTGCAGCGAGGTGATCTGGCCCTCGTCCCATCGTTCGTTGTGACACACGGTGACCGAGTCGGTCAGGTGGGCGGGAACGACGTCGGCCACCGCGCCGGTGACCACCACGACCGGCCCGATGTCGGCGGCGAGCGCGCTGGCGAGCGCCCGCTCGATCACGGTGGAGTCGTCGTCATGGCCTGATTGACGAAAACTTGCCGAGAGTTTGTGTACGTCGCCGTGGAACCTCGAACCGGCGCCCGCTGCGAGCAGCACCACGACGCAGTTCTGCTGGATCACCCCAGCGTGCACGACAGATCCGGGTGTCGGCGACGCTGCCATCACTGCAGTCTGGTCGACATCCGAACGTCAGCTGCGTGTCGGTTGGATGACGAAAAGTTTGCGAGCGCGCTTGAGTATTGCAATTGCATGACGATACGTTACGCATCCGTCATGGCAAAGCTCTCGGTGGTACCCATCTCATGAACGCACCAAACATTTTTCTTTCTGGCCAGGTTCCGGCGTCGAATCGCGACCGATCGACTCTCGGGCACGCACTGCGTGCGGTTCTGCTCGGAGTCGTGATCACGGCGGTCACCGTCGTCGGCACGCTCGCCGTGGCGGACGAGACGGCGTCGGCGACGTCGGCGGCGATGGCCACGAACGCCATGGCGCCGGTCGTCACCGCGTCGGCCCGTGAGGCGCTCGACAGCTACGACCAGTGGATTGCCACCGATGATGCTGCGGCGTACCGCTCGTTCGTGTGGTTCCGCACCCAGACCGCCCAGTACGCGGCCACCGAGTTGGGCTACGCCAAGGACGAGATGGTCGAGGCGTGGGCGGCCGCCCCGGTCGGCCACCAGCTTGCCGTACTCGCAGCGATGACCCAGGTCGGCGTCCCGTACCGCAAGAACACCAGTCGAGAAGGCGTCGGATTCGACTGTTCGGGCATCACGACCTACGCATGGGCTCGCGCCGGCGTGTCGCTCGTGCGTCAGTCCAGTGCGCAGATCAGCAATGCCGCCCGGCTCGACCGGTCCACGGCGAAGGCCGGCGACCTCGTGCAGTATCCGGGCCACGTGATGATGTACTTGGGCGTCGGCGACGCGATCATCCACTCGGTGATGACCGGCCGCACCGTCGAACTCGACACCATCAGCTCCCGCCGCACCAACTCGGTCCGCTTCGGCGACCCCTCTGTCTGACCGAGCGAATCGCCCCAGCACGCCGGCGAGGGAAGCGCGAGCGACGAGCCGGAGCGAGGCCGACCTCGATCGTCGAGCAGTGACGTGCCGTGAGGCCGAGCAACCAGGATCAAGCATGTATTGCGCCGTCGCCGTCGCGGAGCGAGGGGACGTTGCGGCCGGTGCGGCGGGCGATGATCTCGGCGCAGATCGACACGGCGGTTTCTTCGGGGGTGCGGGCACCGACGTCGAGCCCGATCGGTGACATCAGCCGGTCGAGCTGAGCGCCGGTGACGCCGGCATCGACGAGGCGTTGGGTGCGGCGTTCGTGCGTCGATCGGCTGCCCATCACGCCGATGTACCCGACCCGGGTGGCGAGCGCCCCTTGGACGGCGGGAACGTCGAACTTGGGATCATGGGTGAGGATGCAGACGGCGTCGCGTGGCCCGAGTTCGGATCCGTGGTCGTCGAACACCGGTGTCGGCCAGGTGACCTTGACCTCGTCGGCCATCGGGAACCGCCGCTTGGTTGCGAACACCTCGCGAGCGTCACACACGACCACCCGGTAGCCGAGCACCTTCGCGACCCGGGCGAGTGCGGCGGTGAAGTCGACGGCGCCGAAGATCCACATCTGCGGTGGCGGCGCGTGTGATTCGACGAAGACCCGAACGGCGGGTTGGTCGACGAGGTCCTCGGGCGTGGTCTGGCCTTCGGGGCCGTAGTTGCGCACGCCTGATTGCGCGGCTTCCAACTCGGCGAGGGCGTCGCGGGCGACGACGCGGTCGAGTTCGGGGTGGCCGAGCGTTCCGATCGGCGGGTGATCGGGTCCGACGAGCAGCTTGGCGCCGACGTTGGGTCCGTCGATCACCGTTGCAAGGGCCACCGGGGTCTCGGCGCGCAGCAGCGCGGCGTACCGGTCGTACAGCGTCGAGCCGTCGGGCCTGGATGTGGGCGTGGTCACCAGTCGAGTTCCTCGATGTACAGGTGAATGGTGCCGCCGCAGGTGAGACCGACGGCGAATGCCTCGTCGTCGGAGTAGCCGAAGGTGACCACGCCGGGCTCGCGGTCGCCCGCGATGATCGACAACGCCTCGGCGACCACGGCGCCTTCCACACAGCCACCGCTGACACTGCCGGCGACCTCGCCGTCGTCGGTCACGGCCATCGCGGCGCCCGGGTCGCGCGGCCCCGACCCCTCGATGTCGACGACGCGAGCGACCGCAATGCGGTGACCGGCTCGTCGCCAGCGATCGATGTCGTCGAGCAGGTCGTGCATGTGTGGCTCCTCAACCTCGTTGGTCGTCCGGGGCTGCTCAGCCCTGGGCGATCACCCTGGTCAGTTCTTCCATGGCGGCCACCGAGTGGCCTTCCACGAAGTGGTCAACATACGGCAGTGCCGCAGCCATTCCCCGTGCCAACGGCGCGTAGCCGGGCGTCACCTTCAGCGGGTTGACCCAGATCAAACGATGGGTGATTCGCTGTAGCCGCTCCATCTCGGCGCGGAGTTCTTCGGGCTCACCGCGGTCCCAACCGTCGGACAGGATCACGACGATCGAGTTGCGGGCGAGACCGCGTACACCCCATTCGTCGTTGAACTGGCGCAGTCCGGTACCCAACCGGGTGCCGCCACTCCAGTCGGCGACACGCTGCCCGGCGGCGCGCACGGCGATGTCCGGGTCTCGGCTGGTGAGTTCACGTGTGATGCGGGTGAGGCGGGTGCCGAGCGTGAACGCCTCGACCTTCTGCCGTCCGGCAACCGCAGCGTGGACGAACCGGAGGAGGGCGCGTGCGTAGGGCTCCATCGATCCGCTCACGTCGAGCAGCAGGACGAGGCGTCGCAGCCGAGGTGTCGGCGCGAGGTGATGGCGTTCGATCGGTTCGCCGCCGGCACGGATGGCGGAACGCACGGTGCGGCGGATGTCGGGCATCGACGTGCGCCGCGCGGTGGGCCCCCGTCGCAGTGAGGCGCGTGGAGCACCGATCAGGCGGAGGTGGCTCATCAACTCCTGGGCCTGGGCGAGCTCGTCGGGGGAGTAGTCGGCGAAATCCTTGTGGCGCAGGATCTCGGTGGCCGAGAAGCGCAATTCGACGACGTCGTCATCGGTGGCGTCACCGTCGTCCTCATCGTCGCCCGAGTCGTCGTCGGTGTCGACGGCGATCGTGATCGAGAGCGGCTCGTCGACGGCTTCGTCGACCGCGGTCGATCGGCGGCCCTCGAAGAACACGGCGAAGGCACGGTCGTACAGGTCGATGTCCTCCATTCGTCGCACGAGCGTGGAGCGACCGACCCAGTAGGTGGTGTCGCGGTCGTCGAGCCCGGTTTCGCAGAGGGCGGCGGCAAACGTATGGGTACAGCTCGTCGGCACGCTCAGGCCGAGGCCTCGCAGTATCTGGCTGAACGCCACGGCGATGGCGGCGGGCGAGGCGACGACGTCCGGCTGGATCACGTGTCGTCGATGGTGAGCTGGCCGGGAGCTTCGCGGTGGGCGCGACCAGCAGCGATGGCCTGCTGGACGAGTACGCCCACGCCGTGCTGCTCGACTCGCTGGTTGTCTTCTCGGTACTTCACGACCGTGCCCAATGTGTTCGCCACCATCTGTTCGGTCAGTTCGGTGGCGCCGAGACTCCCCAGCGCCGATGCCCAGTCGATGGTCTCGGCGACGCCCGGGGGCTTGTACAGCGACATGCCACGCAGCGTCTCGACGGCGCCTGCGACCTGGCGGGCGAGTTCGGTGTCGATGTCGGGTACGCGTAGCCTGACGATCGCCACCTCGCGCTCGAACCCGGGATGCTCGACCCAGTGGTAGAGGCAGCGCCGCTTGAGTGCGTCGTGGACGTCACGGGTTCGGTTCGAGGTGAGGATCACGATCGGCGGCCGCTCGGCACGGAACTCACCGACTTCGGGGATCGTGATCTGGAAGTCGGACAGGACCTCGAGCAGGTACGCCTCGAACTCGTCGTCGGCACGGTCGATCTCGTCGATCAGCAGCACCGGCGGCGGCCCCTCGACGGGTTCGATGGCTCGCAGCAGTGCTCGCTTGATGAGGAACCGCTCGCCGTAGAGTTCGGCTTCGAGCTCATCGGCGGTGCGAGTGGTCGACTCGCCGGTGGCTT
The DNA here is from genome assembly GCA_038321235.1 of Acidimicrobiales bacterium. GTDB lineage: Bacteria > Actinomycetota > Acidimicrobiia > Acidimicrobiales > Ilumatobacteraceae > Sva-07. Next base: position 37,444 of record JBBQEU010000008.1, read on the forward strand.
CGGTGGCCCGGAGGTGCAGTAGCTGGCGGGCGTAGTCCCAGTCGTAGACGGCTTGCGACACGTCGATGCCCTCGTAGCATTGCAAGCGGATCAGTTGTCCGCCGGTAGCGGCCGCCAACGTCTTGGCCAATTCGGTCTTGCCGACACCCGCCTCGCCTTCGAGCAGGAGCGGCCGGTGCAGCGTCATCGCCAGGAACACCGCCGTCGAGATCCCCTCGTCGGGCAGGTAGCCGTGACGCGACAGCGCCCCGGCGACGGTGTTGGGAGTCATCGCGCCGACGCTACCGGAGCTGCCGGTAGGACGTCTGGCTCAGTGCCACCTTCGTGACGTTGCGGGTGCAGACGGCACAGTTCTCGGGCATCATGGGCGAGTGGGTGGGACCAGCCGACACGACGATGTCGCACGCATGGAGGCGCCTGGCGAGGTCGCCGCAACTGTGATCGAGAGTGCCGCAGAGACGGTGGTGGAGTCGGAGTCCGTCGACATCGCCATTCACACTTCGGGGATCCGCTCGGTGCAGGTGTGTCTCGACGGCGGCTCGAGGGCCGCGCTCGAACGCGACACGATGACGGGCGATTGGGTCGGGCAGGTTCCGACGGGCGCTCACTATGTGGTGGCGGTCGATGGGGACCGTGTCGCGCTCGACCCGCGTGCGACCGAGGTGTGGTTCCCACCCGGCCACTCGCGTGACGCCAACAAGCGCACGGGCACGATCGACCCGGCCGACTTCCCTCGTGCGGTTGCCTCACCGTGGCCGCACCAGCGGCCCCAACGCCCGACGACACGGCCGCTCGTGGTGTACGAGGCGCACGTGCGTGGCCTCACGGCCCGTCGCCCGCGTTCCGACGCCGGCACGTACCGGGCAGCGACCGACGAACTTGCGCGGCTCGCGCAGCTCGGTGTCTCGGTGCTCGAGCTGTTGCCGGTGCATCAGTACGACCCCGACGAAGGCAACTACTGGGGCTACATGCCGCTGGTGTTCGGTGCGATCCACCGCCAGTATGCGGCCGGCGACCATCCCGCCGAGGAGCTCGCCGATCTCGTGTCCGCCGCCCACGATCACGACATCGAGGTATGGCTCGACGTGGTGGTCAACCACACCACCGAATCGGACCGGACCGGCCCGTACTACTCGCTGCGCATCCTCGACGAGCGCGAGTACTACGTGGTGCGACCTGACGGTACGTACCTCGACGACTCAGGTACCGGGAACGTCATCGACGCCTACTCGCCGCATGCGCGGCGCCTGATCATGGAGGCACTCGATCGCCTTGCAGATCTCGGCGTCGACGGATTCCGGTTCGACCTCGCGGCAGTGCTCGCTCGCGACCCGGACTTCGTGCGCGCCATCGGCGACTGGGGCGAGCGTCGTGGGGTGCGTCTGATCGCCGAGCCGTGGGACATGGCGCGCTATCTTCTCGGCCCCGACTTCCCCGACCAGCGGTGGATGCAGTGGAACGGCCAGTTTCGCGACGACGTGCGCGGGTTCCTGCGTGGCGAGCCGGGGATGGTGCCCCAGATGGTGCAGCGCCTTGCTGGCAGCCCCGACCTGTTCACCTCACCGATGTGTTCGCTGAACTTCCTCACCGCCCACGACGGCTTCACGATGTACGACCTCGTCGCCTACGACCACCGCCACAACGAGCCCAACGGCTGGGACAACACCGATGGCCACCACGACAACCGTTCGTGGAACTGCGGGTGGGAGGGTGACCTCGGCGTACCCGATGTCGTGATGACACTGCGGCGGCGCCAGCTGCGCAATGCCGTGTGTCTGCTGCTGCTCAGCCACGGTGTGCCGATGTTCGTCGCCGGTGACGAGTTCGCCCGCACGCAGCAGGGCAACAACAATGCCTACAACCAGGACAACGCAACGTCGTGGCTCGACTGGGAACGAGCGGCCGAGTGGGCCGACCACGAGCAATTCGTGCGCGAGGTGATCGCCGTACGAGCAGCTCATCCCGTGCTGTGGGATCCCGAGCGGTGGGGAAGTCGTCTCACGATGTTCGGAGCGCTCGGCGACCCCGACCTCGGACACGAGTCGCGTTCGGTCGCATGGGCGGTCGATGGTCTGTACGTGATGGCGAACATGTGGTGGGAGCCGGTCGAGTTCGCTGTCCAGACTCCCGGCAACTGGCGTGTCGCCATCGACACGAGCATCGAATCGGGTCAGGCCGATGGCTCGGCTGCCGCGAGGTCGGTCACCGTCGGCCCCCGATCGATCGTGGTGCTGACGAAGTAGGTGTTACTCGTGGTGTCAGACACCACGAGTAACAGTTACGAGTCGAAGCCGAGGCCCATCCGGTCGAGCGTGCGCAGCCAGGCGTTGCGTTTACCGGTCTTGTCCTCGCGGTCGAGCGACCAGCGAGTGGCCTGGATGCCGACGAACCGGAAGGGTTCGGGTGGGAATGGCAGCGGCTTGTCCTTGACGAAATCAGTCTTGGTGGCGATCGATTTCCGCCCGGCGAGGAGATCGAGCATGGTCGATGCGGCGAACCGGGTGGCGGCCACGCCGAGGCCGGTGTAGCCGACGGCGTAGGCAACCCGGTTCGACATCGCCGAGCCGAAGAACACCGAGAACCGGGTGCTGGTATCGATCGCTCCACCCCAGGTGTGGGTGAACTTCACGTCCTCGAGCTGCGGGAACGTCTCGAAGAAGTGGCCGGACAGTTTGGCCCATGTCTCCGGGCGGCTCTCGAGTTCGGTCGACACCTTCGAGCCCCAGAAGTAGATGGCGTCGTAGCCGCCCCACAGGATTCGGTTGTCGGAGGTGAGCCGGTAGTAGTGGAACTGGTTGGTGATGTCGGACAGCCCCTGTCGACTGGCCCAACCGACACTGTCGAGCTGTGCTGCCGACAGCGGTTCGGTCACCAGGCAGTAGTCGTACACCGGCACCATGTACTGGCTGATCCGCTTCAGCAGCGGCTTGTCGGCGTTGGTGCCCAGCACCACGTTCGCGCAGCGGATCGTTCCGAGCGGTGTGATCACGGCGACGCCACGGCCGTCCTTGTCGACCGAGGTGGCCTTGGTGTGCTCGTAGATCCGCACGCCGAGCTCTTCGGCGACCCGTTTGAGTTCCCATGCCAATTTGGCGGGGTCGACCAGCGCCGCGCGTCCCATCCGGAACAGACCGCCGGTGTAGGTCGGCGAGTTGACCTCGGCACGCATCGCGTCCTGGTCGAGCCATCGCACCTGCTGCCCCATCGAGCGCAACACGTCGTGTTCCTCACGCAGTTCATCGAGGTACGACGGCGGATGGTTGATGTGGGCGACGTCGATGACGCCATTGCGTTCGTACTCGCAATCCATCGAGTACCGCTCGATCGCGGCTTCGATCTCGTTGAGGTTTCGTAGGCCGAGCTCCTCGAGCGTGTCGATCTCGTCGGCGTGACGATCCATGCCGTTACCGACGCCGTGGGTGAGCGACGCCTCCATGAACCCGCCGTTGCGGCCGCTGGCGGCACCACCGACCTCGCCCTTGTCGATCACCACGACGTCACGAGACGGATCGCGTTCCTTGGCGATGACAGCGGTCCACAGCCCTGTGTAGCCGCCGCCGACGATGCACAGATCGCAGTGCTCGTCGCGGACCAGAGTGGGATTCGATTCGGGGATGTCGGCACTCTCGAGCCAGAACGGATACGGCTCGGCGTCCGCAATCGCATCGAGGGCTCGCTGGTCGTACGGATGATCGCCGTTGCTGGATTGGTCGCTCATGATCTCACTGAGCGAGATCGTACCCGTCAGCCCGACATCGCCGCCGCAGCAGGTGAGGTCGTACGGTGGAGTCCATGGATCTGGGCATCAGTGGGCGGCGGGCCGCCGTGGCAGCGGGCACGTCGGGTTTGGGGTTGGCGTCGGCGAAGGCCCTTGCCGCAGAAGGTGTGCACGTGGCGATCTGCGGGCGCGACCCGCAACGTCTCGCCGATGCCGCCGCCGAGATCGGAAGCGGATGCGTCGGAATCACGGCTGACGTGTCGACGCCGACGGGTGCCAGCGGGTTCATGACCGACGCTGCGGAGGCGCTCGGTGCCGTCGACATCCTCGTGGCCAACGCCGGTGGGCCGCCTCCGGGCAACTTCGCGTCGACACCGGTCGACGCGTATCCCGCTGCGATCGATCTGAACCTGATGTCGGTAGTGGCGATGTGCAAGGCCGCCGTACCCGGAATGCAGGAACGGCGATGGGGTCGCGTGGTCGCGATCACCTCGCTCGCTGTGCGCCAGCCGATGGCGCAGCTCATCTTGTCGAACACGGCACGAGCCGGGGCGACGGCATTCCTGAAGACGCTCGCACTGGAGGTCGCCAGCGACGGAGTGACCGTGAACAGTGTGCAGCCGGGCCTCCACCGAACGCCGCGGATCGAACAGCTCTACACCCAAGAGCAGCAGCGCTCGATGCGGATGGGCGATGCCGAGGACTTCGGCCAGGTCGTCGCGTTCCTCTGCGGTGAGGCGGCCAAGTTCACCTCCGGCGTGCAACTCCACGTCGACGGCGGCAACTACCTCGGCCTGCTGTAGCCGCGCTCGCCGAAATTGCCCGGGATCGTGACGCTCAGCGACACGATCCCGGGCAATTTCGGATGAGATGGGTCAGGCGGCGTCGTTGGGATTCGTGGCGAGGTACGCGGCGGCGTCGATGGGGGCGGTCTCCGAGTAGCCGATCGGGAGGCGTACCGTGCCGACCGACGTCCCGAAGAACACCTGGAAGCCGTGATAGCCGGGGTACAGCTCGGGCTCGTCGCGGAGGCTCTCGGCGTAGGCGGTCACCACAGCGACGTAGCCGTCGTTGGGGTTGTACTGGTACACCGCTGCTGCCATGTCGGCGGGCCCGCCGCTCTGGGCGAGATACGTGGCAGCGCCGATGATCGCATCGCGTGTCACGGTGGGATCGCCCGTGCAACACGCCTCCCACGTCGTCGGCAGGAACTGCATCGGGCCGATCGCACCGGCGGACGACACGCCCTCGATACGTCCCATCCGCGTCTCTTGGAGGTGGATCGCGGCGAGCCAGTACCACGGGATCCTGGTCAGTCGCTCGGCCTCGCGGTAGTCGGCGAGGAGCACGTCGACGGGCTCGGGTGCGGCGATCGTCCACGCCGGGAGTTCGTCGGGCGGCGGCTGGGGTGTCGGACGCGATGCGCTCCGCGCCTGCAGGAACTGGCGCGCCCTGATGATCCGCTCGGTCGCTGGGCGGGCGGACGAGTCGACGACACCGAGCACGGCCTCGTCGAGGTCGGGTCGGTCGGCGAGTTCGCGGAGCACCAGTTGGTACTCGACACCGGCTCGTTCGCGGGCGTTCGCCGGGGCGGAGGCGTCGGTCATCGTGGCGTGCACGACCGACAGTCGAGCGGCGAACTCGTCGGCGTCACCGTCGACGTCGACCCGCGCCGGCGGGCCAGCGATCGACGCGGGGTTCGTGGTCGTCGTGGTCTCGGCAGCGGCGGTGGTCGAGGTGGCGACCGCTGCGTCGACCGAGGTGCTGGCCGCTCGGGGCTCGGTGGTCGAGTCCATCGTCGTGGACGAGATGTCTGCGGCGTTGTCGCTCGTGGTGCATCCGGCGACGAGCACCGCAACGATGGTCGCCACGACACCGGCGGCGGTGGTGGTCGATCGCATCACTCGGCGAGCGACGTGTCGCCGTAGTCGGCGAGCGACGTGTCGCCGTAGTCGGCGCGCGACGTGTCGCCGTAGTCGGCGCGCGACGCCCGCAGCCGGAGGTCTTCGATCACCCGACGGTTCGATGCCTGGAGATCGGCGAGGAACGCCACCGCCCAGAACTGGGCGCCGACCACGATCAGCCCGATCCCGCCGAGCAGGCTCGGCACCCGGCTGGTGTACTCGTCCTCGAACAGGTACAGGCCGACCCAGCGAAGCATCAGCAGCACCCCGAGCACGAACGGAACCAGCCCGATCAGGAAGAAGAACCGGAACGGCTTGTACAGAGCGAAACTGCGGATGATCGCCTGGGCCGAGCGCCACACGTACCGGGCGCTGCTCCTGACCAGACGCGAGTCGCGCGTCTTTGGGTTGACGCCGATCGGAACCGACTCGATGGCGATTCCGTTCCAGCCAGCCTGCACGATGGTCTCCATCGTGTAGGTGTACTTCCCGAACACCTGGACCCGCATCGCGGCATCGCGTGTGTAGGCGCGGAAACCGCTCGCAGCATCTCTCACGCCGGTGCCCGAGAAGCGCCGCACGACCGAACTGCCCAAGCGTTGCAGTACCTTCTTCGTACGCGAGAAGTCGTCGATGTCGCCAATCGGTCGTTCGCCGACCACCATGTCGGCGCGCCCAGCAAGCACGGGCGCAACGAGATCGGCGATCGACGAACCCTGGTACTGGTTGTCGGCGTCGGTGTTCACGATCACGTCGGCACCGGCCCGGAGGCACGCGTCGATCCCCGTCATGAACGCCGCTGCCAGACCGCGATTGCGACCGTGCGACACGATGTGGTCGACACCCAACTCGCGCGCCACCTCGACGGAACGGTCGGTGCTGCCGTCGTCGATCACGAGCCACTCGACGACGCCGAACCCCGGAATTTCACGAGGCAGGTCGGCGACCGTCATCGGCAGGGTGTCCTCCTCGTTGAGGCAGGGGATCTGGATGATCAGTTTGAGTCGGCCCGTGGCGTGGAGACCAGGGACATCACCGGCGTTCGACATCACGGCGCAGCGTAACGGTCGGTGATGGCCCGATCGTCTCGACCGTCGTCGACCGGCGCCGGATCGGTTCGGGCGATCGGCACCGACACCGCAGCGCCCAGCAGGTCGACGACGATCGACACCACCCGGCTGAGCACGGCGGCCGACACGGCGACTCCGGCGCCGAGAGGCGCTGTCATCATCGAGATGAAGACCGTCTCGCGCACGCCGATCCCTCCCGGGACACCGACCACGACGAAGCCCGCCATCCACGAGACGCAGGTGACGAAGACGAGTGTGACGACGAGCGTCGCGTCGAGGTCGGAGCCCAATGCCACCACCGCGAAGATGTTCATGCCGGCAAACGACAACCAGACGGGCAGGTGGCGAACGACGAGCACGGTGAACCAACGCTGTTCGGGGAGCCGCAGCTCCTTCGTCGTCACTCGTCGGGCGAGGCGGTCGATCGCCGACCGGGCGGCCGGCGTCATGAGCACACCGAACGCGAGCGCCAGCCCGGCGACGATCGCTGTGGGCAGCAGCCGACCATCAGGCGGCGAGATCAGTCCGGTGAGTGCGGCGACGGTGGCCGCACCCAGGAAGGTGGCGACCATCGACATCGCGGTGGAGGAGTAGGCGGCGCCACGCGGGGTGGCGCCACGGTGCGCCAGCTCGGCCTGGCCGACGATCGGCCAGATCCCCCCGGGGACGTATTTGCCGAGTTGGCCGACGAAGAACCATGACATCCCTCGCCGCCACGGTGCGACCGCGCCCGTGTGTCGGAGGATCAGCAGCCAGTTCATCCCGATCAACGCCATCGCGACCATGCCGCTGATGCCACCGACGACGAGCCACGCCACGTTGGCCGACGACATCGCGTCGGCGATCTCCGCGCGGTCGCGAACGATCCGACGCACGACGAAGGCAATGCCGGCGACGCCGATCGCGATCCCGACGATGTTGATCAGTCGCGACCGGTTCATCGCTCAGGCCGAGCGGCGAGCGGGGATGGAGTCCGCAGTGGCCAGCACCATCGTCCACGGCAGCGGCGTTGCTCGGTCGACCACCACGAAGTGCTCGGCAACGAGCCTGGTGAAGCCGCGGTTCGTCCAGTGGTTGATGTGGCCTGGTGTGTTGCCCAACTCGCGGAAGTAGCGGCCGCGAGCCATGTTGCCGGCCCGCCAGATCGGCTCGAAGGGCACCGAGGCGATGAGCGAACCCGAACACACCCTGGCCAGTTCGGCCATCGCTGCGGTCGGGTCGGGGAGGTGCTCGAAGACCTCGATCGCCATCACGAGATCGAAGGCGTCATCCGGGAACGGCAGATGGGACGCGTCGCCGAACGCGCAGGAGAGATCTCGCGACTGCCACTGGGCGGCGAGTTCCTCGTCGGGGAGGTCGAGGCCGATCACCGGCACGCCGGCGAAGCGTTCGATCACCCGGCTCGTGACGATCCCTTCGCCCACGCCGATCTCGAGGATGCGGCGGGGTCGTGTGGTGTCGAGGAACCGGTCCAGCGCGGCGAAGAACCCGCGCATCATCCGCTGCTCGATCGGATTGGTCGAGCCGTACTTGTCGTAGGTGTTCCCGGTGGGGACGTCGTCGGGGGTGCTCATGGCTCGTCTCGGCGCGGGAGCGTATCGACCGTCAGCGACGCCGGGGCGGTGTCGGGGAGGCGCCACAGGATCCAGCGCTGGTCGGACCAGACCTCTTCGAAGCCCGCTGCCCTGGCCTCGCTGGCGTCGAGGTCGGGCTGCCAATAGGTGGAGTTGCGCCGCTCGGCGTAGTAGTCGGCCCGCTCGACGATGCGGTCGAGCTGTTTGGACTGCAACGAGCGGCGGTCGGTCATCAGCGTCATCGTGCGGGCTCGGTAGTACGCAATGATCGCGTCGGGCGGGGTGAGGGAGTCGACCGCCTCGAAAATCGGAGCAACAGCTGGGTTCGTCGGGCCGGACTGCACCCGCCCCGCATCGTTGTACTCCTGGGCGTCGCCGATGTCACCCGGCAGGACGACGAGATGGGCGACCACCAGCGCTCCGAGCGGGACCAGCGCGGCGACGGTCGCCAGCCGGGCCATCTGTGACATCCGAGTCGGCTGTGGGCGTCGGGCGAGCAGCCATCCAGCGACGGCCAACAGGGCAACGGTCGCGAAGTACACCACCCATGGCGTCACCTGGAACCAGTAGCGATCGACACGGCGCAGGTGGGTGCTGATCGCGAGCGCGCTGAGCACGCCCAGTAGTGCCAACGGGCCGTCGAGCTCAGGGCGGCGTCGAAGGCCGATCACCACCCCGATCGCGGCGACGACCAGCACGGCCACGCCGACAGCGGTGTTGTCACCGAGACCGAGCTGGTCGCTGAGGATGCCGGGGTATTCGCCCAGCCGGTCGTCGAGGAACACCGAACTGTTGCCATTGCCCGGCAGCAGATCCGTCGGTAACAGCAACTGTGCGAGCGTGGCCGCGACTGCGAATGCAACGAACGGAGTGACGATCTCACGCCAGGTGGAGCGCACGGTCTGCACGATGGCGGCGATCCGCGGCTCGCCAGTCGAACGGTCGCTCACGATGTCGTACACGATCATCACTCCGACCACACCGAGCAGGACGATCGATTCCCGGCGCACGTTGAACGCCAGCGTGACCAATGCGCCCAACGTCACCAGCTGTCGGGTCGATGCGGTGAGCAAGGTCGCGTCGCTGCGGATCCGGTCGTACCACCAGATCACCAGGGCGACCGCGGCCAGATGGGGGAACTCGGTGAGGAGTTGGTCGGTGTGCGACAGGAACGTCGGTGCGGTTCCGAACACGGCCACGATGGCGATCGCCGGACCCCAGCCGATCCGGCGCCGCACGATGCCGTGCAACAGCACGAGCCAGACACAGAACGTGGCCACCTCGACCAGTTTCAGGCGGTCGTAGTCGAGTCCCCACGCGTGCACGAACGGCGACAGCAGCAGTGGCCACACCCACGGGTAGGCGATGGGGCTGAACCCGCTGTCGGAGTTGAGCACCGCGAACCGGTTGTCGGACACGACCTGGCCGATGTCGCCGTCGAAGAGACTTCGGGCCTGGCGAAGATACAACGCGAAGTCGTCGCCCTGGGTGTGGCCGGTGCGCTGGAGTGCCACCGCCAGGATCGCCGCGATCGCCACGATCGCCGGCAACGCGAATGCCCGCCCGACCCCCCGCGCAACCCCCCGCCCAACCCTGGTCCCAGTGGCGGTCGGCCGGCGCATCGGCGCCACGTTAGAGGTTGATGTGCGACGCGACGCAGCAGCGTGGCGCCTCGGCGACCGAGTGCAGGGTGATGCCGCTCAGGCCGACGCTGCTTCGAGCGCCCGTCGGGTGAGCACCCGAGCGAGGTGCTGGCGGTATTCGACGCTGGCGTTCAGGTCGTCCTGCGGATCGGCGTCGGCGGCCGCCTGCTCGGCGGCGTCGGCCGCGCTGGCACCGCTGGCGATCGCGGCGGCGACGCTGGTGGCGAGGACCGGGGTGGAAGCCATGTTGACGAGGCCGACACCGGCCTGGTCGCCGTTACGCCACGCGGCGACTCCGACGATCGCCCAGTCCTGCGCCCGTCGGTTGAACTTCTGGAAGTTCCAGCCGGCGCCGTTCATCTTCGGCACACGGACCTCGGTGAGGATCTCGTCGGGTTCGAGCGCCGATTCGAAGAAGGTGCGGTAGAAGTCGGCAGCGGCGATCTCACGGGTGCCGTTCGGGCCCTGGGCGACGTAGGTCGCGCCGAGCGCGAGCGTGGTGGCAGGCAGATCCGACGCCGGATCGGCGTGGGCAATCGTGCCGCCGAGCGTGCCGCGGTGACGCACCTGGGGGTCGCCGACGTGGCCGGCTGCGTGCGCCAACAGCGGGACGTGCTCCTTGAGGAGGTCGGACGTCTCGACGTCCATGTGGCGGGTCATCGCCCCGATGGCGACGTGATCGCCCTCGTCGCGGATGTAGGACAGGTCGGTGAGCCGCCCGATGTCGATCAGCACGCTCGGCTGGGCGAGGCGCAGCTTCATCATCGGCAACAGGCTGTGGCCGCCGGCGATGAACTTGGCCTCGTCGCCGTGCTGCGCGACGAGGCTGATGGCCTCCTCGGCGGACTCGGCGCGGACGTAGTCGAACGGTGCGGGGATCACGGGGTGCCTCCGGAGCTGGTGCTGGTGTTGGGAGTGACGGTGCTGGCGGACGCGATCGCGTTCCAGACGGTGTTGGGGCTGGCGGGCATCGGGACGTCGTGGACTCCGAGCCCGGACAACGCATCGACGATGGCGTTCATGACGGCGGGCGCAGATCCGATCGTGCCAGCTTCGCCGACACCCTTGACGCCGAGCGAATTCGTCGGCGACGGGGTGACCGAATGACCGATCGTGATCGGCGGGACATCGCTCGCCGCCGGCACGAGATAGTCGGCGAGCGTGGACGTCCGCAGGTTGCCGTCGGAGTCGTAGTCGGCACCCTCGTACAGCGCCTGTGCGAGGCCTTGGATGACCCCGCCGTGCACCTGGCCTTCGACGATCAGCGGGTTCACCTGGGTGCCGCAGTCATCGACGGCGACATACTGCAGCACGTCGACGTCGCCGGTTTCGGTGTCGACCTCGACCAGACACATGTGAGTGCCGAACGGCCACGAGAAGTTCGGTGGGTCGTAGGTGACCTGGGCTTCGAGGTTCGGCTCGAGCCCGTCGGGCAGGTCGTGGGCGGTGAACGCAGCGAACGCGATCGCGGCGAGCGGCATCGACTTGCTCGGCGTGCCGGCCACGCGGAACTCGCCGCCGACGAACTCGAGGTCGTCGACGTTGGCCTCCATCTGATGGGCGGCGATCTGTTTGGCCTTCTCGATCACCTTGTCGCACGCCATCCCCACTGCGACCCCGCCGACCGGCAGCGAGCGCGAGCCGTAGGTGTCCATGCCGAGCGGGGCGATCGCTGTGTCGGAGTGCAACACGTCGACGTCGGCGGGGTCGATGCCGAGCTTGTCGGCCACGATCATCGACCACGAGGTCTCGTGGCCTTGCCCGTGCGGTGACGTGCCGGTGACGACCTGCACCTTGGCCGTCGGCAGGATGCGCACCGTGGCGGCCTCCCACCCTCCGGCGGAATAGTTGAGCGAGGCGAGCACTCGTGACGGCGCCAGCCCGCACATCTCGAAATACGTGGACACGCCGAGGCCGAGGCGCTTGGTCGAGCCCTCGATGTTCTGGGTCTCCTGGCGGGCTCGGACTGCGCCGTAGTCGATCAGGTCGGCAGCGATGGTGGCCGCCTTGTCGTGATCGCCCGAGTCGTAGACGAGCCCGGTGAACGCCTCGTAGGGGAACTGCTCGGGCTGGATGAAGTTGCGGCGACGCAACTCGAGCGGATCGACACCGATCTTGCGGGCGAGGGCATCCATCGATCGTTCGATCGCATAGGTGGCCTCGGGGCGACCGGCGCCACGGTAGGCGTCGGTGGGGGTGAGCGTGGTGAAGACGCCGGTGCACGAGAAGTCGTACGCCTTGGGCAGGTCGTAGACGCCGGCGTACAGGAAGGCGCCGAGGATCGGGATGCCGGGGGTGATCAGTTGCAGGTAGGCCCCCATGTCGGCGGTGAGGCGCACCCGCACGGCGGTGAGCTTCCCATTGGAGTCGGCGGCCAACTCGATGTGCTGGATCTGGCCGCGGCCCTGGATGCTGGCAACGGTGTTCTCCGAGCGGGTCTCGTTCCAGCGCACCGGTGAGCCGAGCTTGCGGGCGAGCGCCACGCAGAGCAACTCTTCGGCGTACACGTCGAGCTTGGCGCCGAACCCGCCGCCGACTGCTGGTGCCACCACGCGCAGTTGGTGCTCGGGCACGCCGAGCGTGACCGCGACCATCACTTTCAGCACGTGGGGGATCTGGGTGGAGGTGTACAGCGTGAGGTCGCCGCCGAACGGTTGCGGCACCGCGACGACGGCGCGGGGTTCCATCGCCATCGGGATCAGGCGTTGCTGCACGTAGCGCTCGGTGACGGTGTACGCGGCGTCGTCGAACGCCCGTTGCACCGCGCCGTCGGTCTCCTCGACGAGGAGGTTCCATGTGTACGACGAGTTGGTGCCGAGGTCGGGATGCACGAGCACGCGGTCGCTCAGCGCATCTTCGAGGTCGGTGACCGCTTCGAGCGGGTCGTAGGTGACGTCGATCGCCTCGATCGCGTCGTGGGCGATCGCGTCGGTGTCGGCGAGCACCACCGCCACGCCGTCGCCGACGAAGTTGACCGTGTCGGTGGCGAGCGGATGGTGCGGGGGATTCAACATGTCCTCGGTGACGGGCCAGGCGCACGGCATCGGTGCGGCCCACAGCTCGGTGAGGTCGGCGCCGGTGTAGACCGCATGGACGCCCGACATGGCAGCGGCGGCGCTGGTGTCGATCGCGAGGATCTTGGCGTGGGCGTACGGACTGCGCAGCACGGCCATGTACAGCGCGCCGGGCACCTTCATGTCGTTCGTGAACACCGCCTCGCCGGTGAGCAGAACCGGGTCCTCCTTACGGAGCAGGCGGGTTCCGATCACGCCGGTTGCGGTGGTTGGATCTTCGGTGATGGTCATGTCTGGACCCCCATCCAGTCGACTTCGGTACTTCGATCAGAACTCGCCTGCGGTCAGGCGTTGGCGGACGCCGCGGCGAGGACGGACTTGACGATGTTGTGGTAGCCGGTGCAGCGACAGAGGTTCCCCTCGAGGCCGATGCGGACCTCTTCCTCGGTCGGATTCGGATTTTCCTCCAGCAGGCTGGTGGCGGCCATCACCATGCCGGGTGTGCAGTAGCCGCACTGCAGGCCGTGGTTCTCCATGAACGCCTGCTGCATCGGGTGCAGCGTGCC
>JBBQEU010000009.1:0-47775 GCA_038321235.1 Acidimicrobiales bacterium
CAGTCCGCCGAGAACGAGGCCGACCAGGAGCAACGTTGGGATCATGAGGGCGCTCCTGTGCCAGCGGTCACGCTTTATCGTACGCGCACTCGATGTTCCGTCATCCCGCAATCACCGATGGCACGATGGGGACCGATCAGACGATGGCCGGATCATCGAGTGAGCGTTGTGCGCTGATCGGCGTGGGCAGATCCTGCCGGATAGGCGCTACGTACCTCTTTGGCGGTCCGCACCTCCTGATCGGTGTTCTCACGATTCGCTGTCGCGTTGTCCGACCCACGCCGCGGCGTGAGGTTCTGCCCTGATCCGATTGCACGGGGCGCGGCCTACAGTGGCGACATGTCCGACAGGGTTCACTTCAGTTCGGTCACCATGGCTTGCCCGAATCCTGCCGAGCTCGCAGCGTTCTATGCCGATCTCACCGGTGGCGAGGTGACCTTCGTCCACGAATCAGAGTGGGCGACGGTTCGAAGCGACGGCGTGAAACTCGAGTTCATGGGCGTCACGAACTACCAACCTCCGAGTTGGCCCGAAGACCCCTCACTCGTACACATCGACTTCCATGTCGATGATCTCGACGATGCGGCGGCTCGCGCGGAGTCGGCAGGCGGACGCCGTTTCGATCACCAGCCGAACGACGCACACTGCCTGGTTTTCGCCGATCCTGTCGGTCACCCGTTCTGTCTTTCCTTGATCGACGACGTGGGCTGATCCTCAAGGGCGATACCGACTCGCCGCCCGGAATGTTCGGCCGCAAGGCCCGACACGACCACGCCGTATCGGCCACCGGTACCGCGGCCATGGGTATGCGCTCGAAAGCGCGCTGAATTGTGTCGACTTCGCCTTTGGGAACTCTGAAGCCGCCGGCCGTGTGTTCAATCGTGGACCCTCAGAACCAGTCGTCGATCCGAGTCGCTGAAGCAATCCATGACTCGATGCGAACCTTCGTCAACAGCAAAGGGAACGAGCGGAATCTGTATTGGACCGATCGGACGTCGACTACCGACGAGGACTGACCGCACATATCAACAGAACTCTCCAGCGCCAAAGACCGCTCGTAGCGGGACCTACACGCTCGGCCAGGTACGCAAGAACGTGCGTCGCCCGAGTAGTCGTCAGGACGATCGCCACTCGGCATGAGCCACGGCATCGTCTATCCACTGTTCGAGAATCTTGTCATCTCGCACGGCGTCTGCGTCGATGCGAATCCAGCCTGGGCTCATTGGTTTGCCGCGCATCTCAGCTGGCCTTGCCCCGTCGCGTTGAAGCAGGCGATCGAGTTGATCGGGCGCGCAGCGCAGCAGCAGGGTGCCGTCGGACGCAGCCGCCACAGCGAGCTGGTCGTGGACCATGAAGGAGCGGCCTCCGAACATCGCTACCTCGCGGACCTCAAACGCCCCGAGGCAGTTGCGTATGCGCTCAGCGAGCTCAGGGTCGAACGGCACGACTGCCATGTTGCACTATCGAGCGCCCGATCGTGGTCAGCGCAAATGGGGGTGTGCCCGGCGGGACTATCGGGTGCCCGATATGGGTCGTTATGCCCGTGATACTGCGGCGCCGCAGCGGGGCCGGACTGCAGTGCTCGACCGGACGGGCCACCCGTGATTCTGGGCGGGTGATATCGGGCGGTATGGAGCATTTTGCATGCTGTTCCGGCAGCTGGGCTGGGCAGTGCAAATCCGGGTCTTGACATTGACCGTGGGTGAGACTCGATGATCGTGCACGTGCCACCTCCAGACAGCGCCCGCCAACTGTTCACGATTGGCGAGTTCGCCCGACGTTCACGACTGAGCGCCAAGGCGTTGCGCCTGTACGACGATCGAGGCCTTCTCCGACCCGCCGACGTCGATCACAGCAACGGCTACCGCTACTACAGCGAGGACCAGGTCGATGCCGCTCGCCTCATCGGGCTGCTGCGAGGCACCGGGATGAGTTTGAACGAGATCGGTGAGGTGCTGACCGCTGCCGGGCGCAGCCGCCAGGAAGCAACCGAAATCCTGAATCGGTTCCTCGAAGAACTCGAGTCGATGCACAGCGGCCGCCGACTCCTCATTCGTCACGTCCATGCCATCTTGCGGAAGGAAAATCACGCCATGTTCACCATCAACACCCGACACGTACCGGCCCAACGAGTCATGTCGATCCAGCGCCGACTCCACGGATCCGAGACCGACGCGTTCGTCGACGAAGCCAAGACCGCATTCGCCACGTTGCTCGGCGAGTCCGAGCCGACCGGCCCTTTCACCCTGATCTTCCACGGCGTGGTCGACGACGACAACGACGGCCCGATCGAAGCGATCCTTGGTTGCCCCGACGATGTCCAGCCAACAGACACCATCGGGGTACGGACCGAACCAGCTCACGACGAGGCCTACACGACGATCACGAAGGCGCAATGGGACTTCCCGGCGATCCTCGCCGCGTACGACGCAGTGGCGTGTTCGCCTGAAGCGACCGCCCGACCGGGCAGCCGACTCTCGTGCCGCGAGGTATACGTCGCCGAACCCGACGACATCAACGAAGACGACCAGATCTGCGACATCGCATTCCCGCTCCGATAGCAGACCCCAACGCAAGATCCGTACGTGTCGCCACAACACCGCTTCCGGGCGAAACCCGAGGGGGTCGGCCGACGCCGGACCTCGGACTCCCGCGCAAGCGCGCGGTACCGCCGGCATCGGCGGTGAGCGCGCTGCCCGCGATGGAGGCCCACCAAACGCCAGTCGCGTCGCGATTCCCGAGTACTCGGCTTGGGCCGCACTCGAGTGGTTGGGTTGGAACGTACGGCGTGAATATCCGAGGTGTTATCGATCGGCACCCTGCGGTGAGTCGCAGCTGTGAGATTCGATCGCCGGTTCGGACTTCGCCCGGTCAAGCGCGTCGCGGCAGGACGCACCGATGTGCGGACTCAAGTAGTTCGGCAATCTCGGCCCAGTCGACCGATTCGGGATCGTCAATTCGAAGCGCCAGCCATCCCCGAGTTCCATGGTGAGGCGACTGCACGAATCGAATGTCGTGGCGCAGCGCCGGCAGCTCTGCGGGATCTGCGAGGAAATGCAACGAGCGGCCTGATCCGTCCCACCGTGGTCGGTTCGGCGAGGTCATCGCATTGAAGATCGCGAAGCGGCGGCGCCCGACGCGGAACAGTGGACGGTCCTGAAGTTCGCCCTCATCGACGCCGTCGAACCGTCCGCAGATCTCACGGACCCGACCGAGGACGATCTCGTCACGCTCGTCTGTCTCGTCTCCCATCCACTCAGTTTGTCCATCTCGAACCCAGACACTCGGCATGTCCCCGCCCCGCACGCGGAACCCTCGCGGGCTCGGCCTAACGATTGCGGGTGACGAAGGCTTCGATGTCTGCCAGTGGCGGACTCCAGCCGTCGGTGCCATCGACGTCGAGGCGTGGCACGGGCAACTCCATTCGGTAGATGCCGACATCCTTGTCGCCTGATTCCATCTCCGTCGCGAACTGCAGGTCGTTGTGCGCCGGATGCCGCTGGCCCGCTTCCGCGCGAGCGCGATAGCGAGCCAGCGACACCGCTACAGGGGTGACCATGGCGACCTGCACACAGGATCCGAGTTCGGAAAGGCGCGTGAGGTGGGGTTCGCTTCGCCCAGCGTGGAAGGCCGCTTCGACCACGACGCTGACGTCGGCTCGCAGGAACATCGATGTGACTCCGTAGAACAGCTCGAACGCGGTAGACGCGAACCGCCACACTTCACTGGGATCATCACTGCGATGGGTGACGTGGAGGCCGGTCTTGATGTCGTCGCGGCTCACGAAAGGGACATGAAGCTGCCGTGAGAGCTCCCAGCCAAGCGTCGTCTTGCCTGAGCCCGGTGGGCCGGAGATCACGACAACGAACGGTCTCGACGACGTCATGCGCTACAGCATCGCGTGTCCTGCGATGGTGAACGGCAAACCAGTTGGCCGGCACCACGGCTCCGCCGTCACCAAGCGCCGGGGAGGATGCGATCTCATGGCGTCGCATACGGGTGGACATGTCGGTGAAAGCGCGGTGCCACAAATGCGGCCGAACCCGCACACCCAGAATGGGCCGGGCGTCGGGCCATCAAACGCTCGAGATCGGGCGCCGGGCGATAGCGGTCACGTCGCCGACGCCAACACGTCGGCAGTGATCGTCGTCAGAGCCTCGGGGGCTTCCAGCGGCAGGTAGTGGCCAACACCACCGATCCGGTGGAACGACCCGTGCGGAAGCCGCTCGGCGAAACGCCTGCTCCGCTCGGGCCGGTCGTGCTCGCCGCTGACGAGCACCACCGGCCCGTTCCATCTCAGTAGGAAGTCCTCGCGGTCAGCTCGGCCATGGAATGCGCGCACGCCCGCCGCGATGACCGGAGCACCAACCTTCTGCGCAGTTCGCCATCCTCGCTCTTGGGGCGAGCATCGCGACTTCGATTGCACACGATCCGCCGATCGAGTTCCCCACCACGGCAACCGGACCGTCGCCGACAGCGTCGAGCGCCGCGATGGCCCACGCAGCGAGGTCGTCGCCTTCGTGGTACAGCGTCGGAGCTACGCAGTCATCGACGAGCGCCCTCAGGTCGTCGGAGAAAATTGATCCGTCCAGAGGAAGCGGATGCAGCAGAAGCAGCTTCACGCCACGATCATTGCCGTTTCGCTGATCGCAGTCGGTGGCGAGCCCGGCTCAGGGCATCAGGAAATGCCTCGGTCGAAGCTGATCTGGTTGTCAGCAGAAGAGGCTGCCGTCGCAGCCGTCACCGATGCCGGCTGGGATCTCGGTTGTGGTGCGTGATTCGAACTCTGCTGCGTTGAGTTCGGTCACGCTCAAGGCGAGGACAAGCGGGTCGATGCGAGCGTCAGCGACGCCGAGGACGACGATGTTGGTCCCGTCGGGTGACCACACGATCGAACGTCGGGTGTCGTTGGGGTTGAGCCAGCCGTCGACTCCGTTGACGTCGACGCTGTCGAAGGCGGGAGTGAGGGCTTGGTTGATCAGGTCCGAATGGGCGGGCGATGTCAGCATTTGGGCCACGACGCGATCACCGTCGAACCACGTGACGAAGCGTTGTCCTGCCGAGTCGTTCCATGCACCGTTGATCTCGACGAGACCCGTGTTGCTGGGAGCGAGATCCCAGCCTGGGATGCCGTCGGGGCGTCGCTGCATCGATGCGATGATCTCGGCGGCTTGCTCGTTGTCGATGCCGGTCCCCATCAGCCGGACAAAGCCGCTCGGATCCGACGCCACCACTCGCAGGCTTGAGTCGGTCGCGAATGCGTCGTCCCAGCCAGCGATGGTGAGGGGCTGACGGAACTCGGCAGGGGTCGACTCGATGCTGTTCGGTTGCGTCTGCAGGGTGATCAGGACGTCGCGTTCGGCGTCGGCGAACACCTGCGTGAATGTCGGCGCGGCGGCGCTTCCTCCGTCAGCTTGTGCCCTGAGGGGTGTTCCGGCCATCGTGATCGGTGCCGTTGGTAGGAGGCGTGGAATGTCATCGACCGGGTCCGGCGCAGCAGGGGCGGCGGGCCATGCTTCGAGTCGGTCCTCCGGGTTCATCGGAGGAGGCGCAGCGGTCGTCGTCGGCGAATCGGTCGTCGTTGGCGTGGTCGATTGCGGGGCCGGGACGACGTCGGGGTCGCTGGTCGGGGACGTGGCGGGTTGCGTCGTCGCAGTCGTACTGTCGACCTCGGTCGGTGCCGGGTTCGTTGCGGTGCTGATCTGTTCTGGATCGTCGTTGCCGAGTGTTGCTACGGCGAAGATCCCGGCTCCGATCACGAGGACTGATGCTGCAACGGCGAGCCAGCGGCGGTTGATGTTGGGTGTGTCGGTCGACGTCATTGGCGATGTGATCCTTTCGATGGCGGCGGGTTCAACAGCTCGCGCGAGGGCCTTGGACCAGTCGCGGAGTTGGTTGGTGACTTCAGGCATCGGTGCTCACCCCCAGGTGGTGGCGAAGGCGTTCCAGCCCTCGAGTGCGGTGGGTTCTGACAGCGGACAACGACAATCCGAGCGCCTCGGCGGTCTCCGTCTGTGTCCACTCGCACGCCTCGACGAGCCAGACGACCTCGCGCTGCCGCCGAGGAAGTTGCTGCATCGAGGAGATCAATGCCGGTTCGACATGGGCCATCTCGAGTGGAGGTGACGCAGGAAGCCGGCCCTGCTTTCGGCGGCGAGATTTCGACAAGCCCACCCGGAACAGGTACGGCACCGGGTACTCCATGTGGGCAACCCGGTCCCAGTTCTTCCAGGCGAACTCCAACGCGGCGCCGACGGCGTCACCGACGCGGTGCGGTGCCAGGTGTCCACCGTAGGCGCGTCGCAGACGTGGCTCCACTTCTCGGAAGAAGGCATCGAAGTCGTGGATAGCTGTCGTCATCTTCGTCTCTACCCTTCTGAACCGTTGAGCGACGTGAAACCGCTACAAACGATCTCAGGAATCTGTCGGCGGGCCCCAACGGTGCTAGATCGTCACCCCCTCCGTTGCGTCGCGCCGGCGCAGACGCGCACGCTCCCGATATGAGCCCAGACTCAATATGAGTCGAGACTCATATTGAGGCGCACACTTCGCTCCGCCGATTTCGTCCTCCATGCGCTCGAGAAACGGCGAGTGTTGGAGGTCGGGCCGGCCATTGGGTAGCGCACAATCCCTGCCTCGGACAGCGATCGAGACTCGTTCGAGATCGCCCCGTACAAGAGCGGAGGCCGATCACGCGAAAAGTGGAACTCTCTCGCCGAAGCTCCAGCCGCTCGCCTGCCGTTCGCCGTGCGGTGGTCGAGGTGGCAACGCCACATGCGCCTGACCATCCGAGCGGTCATCGACACTGGTGGGCCAGTCACGCTCGTCGCCGACGGAGTGTTCGACGAGGGCGGTGATCCCGTGGCAACTGGGACCACGATGACGCTCCTTCTCGGAGGTGCAATTTGCAACAACACGAGGCGCTACATACGACCTGTCAGACGGCTGCCAGCGGACGCAGCGATCCTGACTGGACGCCTCTGAACTCAACCTGCTCCAGAAGGCGCAGAGAATCAACGTCTTCACAACGGGGGTCCAGTTCGCCGATCGGGGTGCCGAGGGCCCGGGCATGATCATTGCGCCCGTGTCCTCTGGACTGACCCATCCAGGAACGATTTTCGGACTCAGGACGGCCCCCAAACGTTCCCTCGTTGTCCTGACGCAAGCTTTCGTACTCGTCGTCGCCGGCGTGATCACTCTTGCGCCTCGCACGGTCGACGCCGCTTCCGAGATCACCAACACGTACAACTACACGGGATCGACCCAGACCTTCACCGTGCCCGAGGGTGTGACCTCGATCGAGGTGACCCTCACCGGCGGTCAGGGCGGCCTCGGCGGCGGGGACTCGCAGGGTTCGCCCACGCCCGGCGGCTACCAAGGCGTCGTGACCGGCACGATGGCCGTCACGCCGGGCCAGGCGATCACCGTTGCCGTGGGCGGCGGTGGCGGCACCGGCAGGTCGAGCGTGAACAGCACCGGCGGTGGCACCGCTGGCCTGAACCCGCTGAGCGGCTACGACGGAGCAGTTGGCGGCAACGCTGGCAATGCCGGGTCGTCCGGGGCCGGTGGCGGCAGCGGTGCGGCCACCGTTCTGGTGGTCGCCGGCACACAGATTGTCGCCGGTGGCGCTGGCGGCAACGGCGGCAACGGCCAGTTCCTCCCGATCGTCGGTCGGCGCGCCGAGCCGACCCACACCCCTCGGCCCGACCTCGTGTCGACAACCGGTCGAGCCGGATGGAACACCGCTGATGCCTGCACTGTGAGCAGTTGTGACGGCGGCGCGTCCGGTGCCGGTGGTGGCGGTGTCGTTGGTGGCGAGCGCGGCACGATCCAGTACGGCGGCGCGACCGCGACCGAGTACTTCGGATTCGGCGGCTTCCCCGGCTCCAACTCGACGGCAGGCCTGCCAGGCCTGAGCGCCAGCTACGGCTACTACGCCGGCAACAACGCAAACGGCTCTCTGACGATCACGTACAGCGACGGCACGCCGAGTGCACCGCTGAACCTGACCGGCACATCGAACACCGGCGCTGTCAATCTCGCGTGGACCGCCCCGTCGACCACGGGTTCGTCCCCGATCATCGACTATCGCGTCGAGCGCAGCATCAACGTCGCCGGCCCGTTCACCACCTTCGACGACGGTGTGTCGGTCACCACCTCGACGGTGGTGACCGGACTCACGAACGGCACCACCTACTACTTCCGTGTCACCGCGATCAACGGCCTCGGTGCCGGACCGTCGGCCGTCACTCCTGTCGGGATCGTGCCGAGCGACGTCCCCAGCGCGCCGACGGGCGCCAGCCCCACCGCGTTCGGTGGCGGCGCATACATCGACTTCACGCCCGGCAGCAGCGACATCGAGATCACCTCGTACGAGTACCGCCTCGACAGCGGCGCCTGGCAGACCGGGTCGGTGGCTGGGACCCGCATGACGATCACAGGACTGACGAACGGCACCCCGTATTCGATCCAGATCCGTGCGATCAACGCCATCGGCCCGAGCCTCCCGTCGACGCCTGCGATGTCCGTGACTCCGATCGACGCGCCCCAGCAACCGACCGGCACGCTGCTGACCGCCGGCGACGGAACAGTCGACACCAGCTGGATCGCACCGGCAGGAAACAACGGCTCGGCCGTGACCGATTACGTGATCCAATACGCGTCGTCGATCGGCGGGGTGTACGCGACAGCGGTCGACGGCGTCTCCACCGACACCACACATCAGATCACCGGCCTGATCAACGGCACCACCTACTTCGTTCGGATCGGTGCCGTCAACGCCGCTGGCACCGGCCCGTGGTCGGCACCCGTGTCCGCCACGCCGTACACGACGCCGTCCGCACCGGCGATCGCCATTGCCCCTGGTGACGGTTCGTTGACCGTCACCATCATCCCCGGTTTCAACGGAGGCAGCGCGGTCACCGCGTGGCAGTACCGGATCAACAACGGCGCCTGGACCCCGACCAGCACGTTGGCAGAGGGGTTCACGGTCTCCGGCCTCACCAACGCCACCAGCTACGACATCAGTGTCCGCGCCACGAACGCGGCCGGCATCGGTGTGGCTTCGGCCGTCACCGGCGCCACACCGCGGACGGCCCCGGCCGCGCCTGCCATCTCGGCAGTCGCACTGAACACGGGCGCGGTGAGCGTGTCGTTCTCGGTCGGCGCCACCGGTGGCAGCGCGATCACCAACGTCGAGTACTCGATCGACGGTGGCGAGAACTGGATCACCCGCTCGCCCGTGTCGTCCAGCAGCCCGCTGACCGTCAGCGGACTCACGGGTGGCGTGACCTACCCGATCCAACTGCGGGTGCTCAACGACGCCGGCGCCAGCTCGGCGTCGAACACGTCGACCGTGACCGCCAAGGGCACCCCGGCGGCTCCGACGATCGTGGCTACGCCGGCCGACAGCGCCCTGGTGGTCACGTTCACCGCCCCGGCCAACGGCGGGTCGTCGATCACCAACTACGAGTACTCGATCGACAACGGCGCGAATTGGGTGACGCCGGCCCCGGCAGCGACCAGCCCCATCACGATCGCCGGTCTGACCAACGGGACGTCGTATGACGTTCGGGTTCGCGCCGTCAACGTTGCCGGATTCAGCCCTGCCTCGGCCGCCTCTACCCGTACGCCCCGCACGGTGCCGGGCGCGCCGACCATCGAGGGCGACACGATCGCCGGCGAAGCGGGCACCTTGTCGGTGGCGTTCACCGCTCCGACCTCCGATGGTGGCAATGCAATCCAGACGTACCAGTACTCCACCGACGCCGGCGCCACGTGGCGCACACGTGGTGACGGCGGCACCGTGGGGAGTCCCCTCGCAATCACCACCGAGTCGGCCACCGGCACCACGCTCCTCACGGGCGGTGTGGCCTATCCGGTCGAGCTACGAGCGGTGAACTCTGCGGGTGCAGGCACTGCATCTGCGGTCGCCAGCGGCATCACGACGACCGTACCGGCCGTCCCTGTCATCGACGGCGTCGACAGCGGCAACGAACAGGCGACCATCCGGTTCACCGGGCCGGCCAACGGTGGCGCGGCGATCATCCGCTACGAATACCGCCTCGACAGCGGCACGTGGGTCGACACCGGCACGCTCGCCAACGAGTTCCTCATCACCGGTCTGACCAACGCGACCAGCCCCTCGCTCGAGCTGCGGGCCGTCAACGGCGTCGGTAACAGCCTCCCGTCGACGCCCATGGTCGTCAACGTCTTCACGACACCGGACGCGCCGACGCTCGACAGCATCACCTCCGGCGACCAGACCCTCGAGGCAGCCTTCGTGGCCGGCGACAACGGCGGCTCGCCGATCGTCGGGTTCGAGTATTCCACCGACGGTGGCCAGACCTGGCGCGACCGCTCCAGCGGCAGCACTGCCTCACCGATCATCCTCGACGCGAGGAGCAACAACTCCGCACCGCTCGTCAACGGTGTGGTGTACGACGTCCAGGTCCGCGCCTACAACGCGGCCGGCCCGGGCGCCGCCAGCGAGAGCAGGCTCGCAGCACCACGCGGCAACCCTGCGGTGCCGACCGGCCTGACGGTGACCGGTGCCGACTCGGCACTGGTGATCGCCTTCGTCGCCGGCAACGACGGCGGTTCGCCGATCACGGCAGTCGAGTACCAGCTCGGCACCGGCAGCTGGATCGACGCCGGTTCGCTGAGCAGCCCCTTCAACATCACCGGCCTCGTGAACGGGACCACCTACAACGTCGCCGTGCGCACCCGCAACGCCGTCGGCACCAGCCCCACCGCGGCCGGGAGCGGCACCGCCCGAACCGTGCCCGGCGCGCCGACCGGCGTGACCGCGACCGGTGCGTCAGGTCAGGCGTCGTTCACGTGGTCAGCACCTGCCGGCAACGGCGGCGCCGACATCAGCGGCTACACGGTTCAGCTGTTCGGACAGACCACGGGCGGCTCTTCGATCGGGACGTGCACCACGTCCGGTGCGCTCTCCTGCGTCGTCACCGGTCTCGCCAACGGTGTGACCGTCTATGCCGATGTCGTCGCCACGAACGAAGCCGGGTCGGGACCCGCGATTGCTCCGCGCGCTCTCGCGATTCCGCTCGGCGTCCCGGTCGTCCAGATCGAGTCGGTGATCTCCTCGACGACATCGCTGAGCATCGTCGTCGACCTGATCGACAACGGCGGCCGACCGGTCAGCGACTACGAGTACCAGCTCGACGGCGGCACCTGGCTCTCGGCGGCCAGCGGCTCGAGCCCGTTCCCGATCCCGGGCCTCGCCACGGGCGTCGAGTACTCGTTGCGCATCCGTGCCACCGGTCCCGGCGGCACCAGTGAGCCGTCCGCCGCCCTGCTCGCCACGCCGTACGGCCTGCCCGGCGCACCGACCGCGTTGATCGCCAACAGCGGAGCCGGCTCGGCCACCTTGTCGTGGGCCGCCCCGGCATCGAACGGCGGAGCGACCGTCACCGACTACGTCGTCCAATTCGCCACGAGCTCCAGTGGTACGTACTCCACGTTCGCCGACGGTACGAGCAGCGCGACCAGCGCCACCGTTACCGGCCTCACCAACGCGACCACCTACTTCTTCCGAATCGCCGCCAAGAACGGCGCCGGTACCGGCGCGAACTCCCCGCTGGCGTCGACGACGCCACTCGCAGCCCCAAGTGCTCCGACGATCACCGGTATCACCTCCGGGAGCTCGTTCCTGCAGGTTGCCTTCTCGACCCCGACCTCGAACGGCGGCTCGGCCGTCACCGGCTACCAGTACCGTCTCAACGGTGGTGCCTGGCGGAACACGGCTGGCTCCTCCTCACCGACGACGATCACCGGCCTCACCAACGGCACGGCGTACGACGTACAGCTCCGCGCCGTGAACACGGTGGGCGGCGGCACCACGTCGGTCGTCGCGAGCGCCACCCCGTTCGGTCTGCCTGGCGCGATCATTGGACTCCGCGCCACGCCGACAACAAGCAGCGTGCTGCTCGAGTGGGACCCCGCGCACGCCAACGGCAGCGCCATCACCAGCTACAACGTCATCCGCTGGAGTGCTGCGAACGAAGGCTCGATCAGCGCCAGCTACCCGACATCCGCCACCAGCCAGAACGTGACCGGCCTTGGTACCGGCACCTACTACTTCACAGTCGAAGCGACGAACGCTGCCGGTACCGGGCCACGAAGCGCACCGCGCACCAGCGCCATCGTCGGCTCGACCCTGCCGTCAGCGCCAACATCACTCGGCGTCATCGTCGACGACAGCACGGCCAACCTGTCGTGGAATGCCGGCGCGGCGGGCAGCTCGCCGATCACCAGCTACCTCGTGCAGTACTCGACCGACGGCTCCTCGTGGGGCACCATGGCGTCGGGCTCCAGCACGACGTCGACCTCGTTCGCCCTGCCCTCGGCCTCGACGGCCTACACCCTGCGAGTGGCGCATGTCTCTGCTTCCGGTGCCGGCGCGTTCTCGTCGATCGCCCCGCCCATCGTCGCCACGGGCCCGGCGAGCGGTGTCACGATGACCGTCGCCGACCTGTCCGGCAACGTCAACGCCAACGGCGGATCGGCTACACCCAGGTTCCAGTACGCCGATGACCCCTCCGAGATCGGCACCACGGCAGCTCTGACCGTCGATGCCACCCCCGCCACGGTGACCGATAGCGAGGCGATCAACTCCGCGGTGACCGGCCTCATGCCCGGCACCAGCTACGCCGTCCGGGCCCTGGCTGAGACGTCGAACGCAACCGTCTACGGCGCCGTCGTGACGTTCACGACGATCGCCCAGCTCTCCCAGACGCTGCAGTTCACGACCAACGCACCGGCCCCGGCCCTCGTCGGCCACACCTACGTGCCCGAGGCCGAGTCGTCGGCCGAGCTGAGCGTGAGCCTCACGATCGACGAGCCGAGCAACGCCGTGTGTTCGATCGCCGGTGGAATGGTCACCTTCAACACCGCTGGCGTGTGCAAGGTGGTCGCGTCACAGTCCGGGACCTCCGCTGTCGCCGCTGCGACACCGGTGATCCAAACGTTCGATGTGACCCGCAGCGCACAGACCGTCCTGCTGTCGCTGGCCGATGCAAACCTCGCTGACGGCCCGATCACGCTTGCTCCCGTCGTCGACGGTCGGCCGCTCACCTACGTGGCCGGTCCGTCCTCTGTCTGTTCAGTTGCCGGCACGTCGTTGACGCTGAACGGGCCGGGTACCTGCGAGGTGACAGCCACGCAGGCCGGAACGGCCGAGTACCTGCCGGTCGAGGTGAGCGACACGTTCGTCGTCTCTCGGATCCGGCAGGTCGTCACGCTGCCCGCTCTCGGTGGAACACACGAACCCGGCCAGCGGGTTGCGTTGCCGACGACCACCTCAGAGGGACTTCTCATCACCTACACCGCCGGTCCGTCCTCGGTCTGCGTCATCGACGCGGGGAACCTCGTGATCGTCGGCAGCGGACGATGCACCGTCACGGCCGCGCAGGCCGGTGACACCACACGCTCGCCGTTCAGCTCGACCACTCCGTACGACGTGACGGTCGCTGCCGAACCCGGTCTCACGATCGACAGGGACACCAGCCGACCCGCTGCCGGTGGCCTCTTCACGTTCCACGGCGTGGGCCTCCGCCCTGGTTCGATCGTGACGATCGAGCTCGACGGCAGCCCATTCGGCTCCCTGACGGCCAAGGTCGGCACCGACGGCCGCTACCGGGCGAGCGTCGAACTGCCACGCAGCATCGCACCCGGTTCGCACACGATCACCATGTCGGCCCTGGCGTGGGACGGCTCCTCGATCACCACGGTCGAGCACTTGTTCGTCAACTGGTCGGGTTGGTTCTCCGACGCCAACGGCAGCACCGGCGGCTACCAAGCCATCGATGCGAGGCGCATCCTCGACACGCGTCAGGTTCCAGGTCGTCTGGACGCCGGGACCGAGTACCGGGTCGATGTACCCAAGGGACTCATCGGCACCGACGCCACGACGGTGACCGTGAACCTGACGGTCACCAGGCCGGTCGCGCCGGGCTTCATCACGGTCTACCCCTGTGGCACTCCTCTCCCGAACGCCTCGACCACCAACTTCGCGACGGGCGAGACACGGGCGAACGTCGTCGACGTCCCGTTCGCGGATGGCGTGGCCATCTGCCTGTGGAGCCCCGTCGCCACCGACGCGATCATCGACGTCCAAGGTTTCCACAGCCCATCCAACAACAACCGCATCGTGCCCCGCACGGCAACCCGCCTGGTCGACAGCCGCAGCGGCGACCTGCTCGATGCGGGCGAGACCCGCGTGGTCAAGGTGGTCGGCACGGACATGGCGTCCTCGTCGGCCACGGTCGTCGCACTCAACATCGCGGCGGTCGAGACGGCAGCCCCCGGCTTCATCACGGTGTTCCCGTGCGGCAACGACCGTCCGGTCGCCTCCAACCTGAACTTCATGGCCGCTCAGGCCGTGAGCAACGAGGTGTTCGTGGAGCCGGGCACGGACGGCACCGTGTGCATCTACTCCTCAGCGCGCACACACATCGTCGTCGATCTCAACGCCACGTTCGAGCCGACCGGCTCGCTCGGATTCGAGTCGTTCGTCGCCAGGCGAGTGGTCGACACCCGTCCCGACCGGAGACTCGCCGCCGGCGAGACCCGCGAGTGGAAGGTCGCCGACGGGGTGGCCGCGGTCGCCCTCAACGTCGTGGCCACCGAAACCGCCGCCGCCGGCTTCCTCACGGTGTTCCCATGCGACGCCCAACGGCCGATTGCCTCGAACGTCAACTTCTACAGCGCCGATCAGGCGGCGAGCAACCACGTGACCGTTCGGGTCGACGGCGGCAAGGTGTGTGTGTTCTCGAGCGTCGCGACACACATCGTGATCGACGTGGAAGGCGTCTACCGGGAGATTGCCGGCTGAGCCGAGGGTTTCGCCGCTCGAAGATGGGCGGTGACAGATCGTCGACTGCGAGACTGATCGGGTGAGGTGCGTCCCGCCGGACCATCACCCGAATGCTCCCTCGAGGCCGAGCGTGTCGGGGATCCACGTGTCGAGGCGTTCGACGATCACGTCGTCGCTCTTCGCGAGCAAGTGCCCGTCGCCGGGCAGCATCACCACCTCACCGTGACCGGCGATCGCTGCCACGACGTGACTGGCCTCGGGTGGGAGCAACTCGTCGCGGTCACCGTGGAACAACAACAGCGGCCGACCGCCCAACGCACCGGCCACCTCACAGCCAGCCGACTGGGTGGCGAACGTGACAACCCCGACGACGCACGCCGGCATGATCACCGCCGTTCTCACCGCGACCGCGCCGCCGAAACTGTGGCCCATCACGACGACGCGGTCGGCACCCGCGTCTCGGGCGATCTCGACACCGCACGCCAGATCGTGTGCGCACAGGTCGAGGTTGTTCGGCTCCCGATACCCGACCCGCACCACTTCCACGCCGCGCTCGGCCCAGCGCTCGCCGAGGCGCTGATACAACCCGCGACCTGGCCCGAGCACGCCACCCATCGCACCCCCGCACGCCACGATCGCCGCCGGCACCGACGCCACTCCTGCCGGCGGCCGGTGGCGGAACACCGTCAACAGCCCTCGAGACGTGTACACCTCCCGATGCAGCAGCGACGAGTGTTGCGGCGACGGTGGCACCACGCTGACCTCGGTGCTGGCAAGTGGCCGGAGCGCCTCGAGCGCCGTCGGGTCGACCGGATCGGTGAGCGGGAACGCCGACGGCGCAGCGTCGGACGGGCGTGCGTCCGCTCCGCTGTCGTCGGCCATGGATGGTTAGCGTACAAATGCACATGCCCAGGTCAGCCACCGGAACCAGCACCGTCGACTTCCGCAACCGCACCGACCGCGAGCACGCGCGCCGCATCGGTCGCGCCTGGATCGAGTTGCGCCGTGGCGCCGCAGCATCAGCACTTCGCTCCTACCTGTTCGGCACCGAAAAGGCGCTCGAGCAGGGACAGATGGACGCGCTCGACCTGCTCACCCGACGCGATGAACGCCCCATGAAGGAACTCGCGGCCCGCCTGCGCGTCGAGCCGTCCACCGCAACGCGGGCCGTACAGCGCCTCGAGAACGACGGGCTCGTCGAACGTTTCACCTCGCCCGAGGACGGCCGCGTGGTCCTCGTACGCATCACCGACGAAGGACGACGTCGCCACGACGCCGTTGCGGCTCGACGCTCGATCGCGATGATGCACATCCTCAGCGAGTTCGACCCGACCGAACGCGCCCAGCTCGCCGATCTGATGGACCGCCTGATCTCCTCGATCGACACCGTCGTCGAACGTCTCGAACGTACCGACGACTCCGAAACGAACTGACAAACGACGAGGCGAGCAGCGTTCGATCCGGGGGCTGACGGGTACAGTCGCCGACATGGCCGACCAGGCAACATTCGCCGACGAGGCGATGCAATACGCACCACAGCTCTATTCGGGTGCGTTGCGCATGACCCGCAATCGCAGCGATGCCGAGGACCTGGTGCAAGAGACCTACCTCAAGGGCTACCGGAGCTATCACACCTTCACCGAGGGCACCAACCTGCGGGCGTGGCTGTTTCGGATCATGACCAACACCTACATCAACTCGTACCGAGCCAAGCAGCGTCGCCCCGACGAGACCGAGCTCGGCGAGTTCGAAGACCTCTACCTGTACAAGAATCTCGGTGCGCTGCAAGATGCCAGCGTCGGCCGGTCCGCCGAGGAGTCGCTGATGGAACTCCTCCCCGACGACGAGGTCAAGCAGGCCCTCGAGGACCTTCCCGACAACTTCCGCCTGCCAGTGATCCTGGCCGACGTCGAAGGGTTCGCGTACAAAGAGATCGCCGAGATGCTCGACATCCCGATCGGCACCGTGATGTCCCGACTGCATCGGGGAAGAAAAGCGATGCAGAAGGCGTTGTACGACTTTGCCCTCCAACGAGGGTTGGTCGCAGCCCAACCAGCGACCGACGGCACCTCCGGACAGGACAGCTGACGATGAGCGACGACGAAACGACGACGACCGACGAGCCCGTGATCTCCGATTGCGCGCAGACGCTGCGCGAACTCGACGTGTTCCTCGACGGTGAGCTCTCCAACCACCAGCAGGCCGCGATCCGCCACCACCTCGAAGGGTGCATGGACTGCCTCGGCGCCTTCGACTTCCATGCCGAGCTGAAGATCGTCGTCGCGCAGAAGTGCAACAGCGACGAGATGCCTCCCGGGTTGCTCGGCAAGATCGAGCAGTGCTTCGGCACCGACTTCGACGGAGACGGCCAGATCGGCTGAACACCGACAGGTTTTCGTCTGATCAGGCCGCGACGGGTTAGCCTCACGATCATGCTCGCAGCCAACGTCTGGCACTGGTGGATCGGCCTCGCGCTCGTGCTTCTCGCCGTCCTCGCACTCGTTGCGCTCGTCGCGTCGTACCTGAAGGCGGTCACCGCCAAGCAGCACCCGGGCCGCGGGCAGCGATCCGCCCATCACACCGACCTGTAGCGGTCGCGGACCAAGGCCGACGACCACTGCTCGACACCGTCGATCTCCTCGGCCGGTGCACGTTTCCACCGGAGGACACTGCCGTCATCTGTGGCCTCTCCGGTGGCGCCGACTCGACGGCAATGGTCGCACTCGCCGTCGAAGCCCGATGCAGAGTCACCGCCGTTCACGTCCACCACGGCCTGCGGCCGTCGGCCGACGACGACGCCGACATCGCTCGCGCCGTGGCAGCGCACTTCGAGGTGCCATTTCGTTCGATCGCGGTCGATGTCTCCGAGGGCCCGAACCTCGAAGCACGCGCCCGTGCTGCTCGTCGGGCAGCACTCGGGAACGACGCGTTGACGGGTCACACCGCCGACGACCAGGCCGAGACGCTGCTCCTGGCACTGTTGCGAGGATCGGGCGCTGCCGGCCTCGGCGCGATCGGGCCAGGCCGGCGCCACCCCATCTTGGCGCTGCGAAGGTCTGAGACCCGTTCGCTGTGCGAGCAGCTCGGACTGACCGTCGCCGACGACCCCACCAACAACGATCCTCGGTTTCGTCGCAACCGCATCCGTCACGAGTTGCTGCCGCTGCTCGACGACATCGCCGAGCGGGACGTGACCGTGCTGCTCGACCGCACCGCCGACCTGCTGCGTGCAGATGACCAGTTCCTCGAAGAACTCGCAGCAGACATCGATCCGACCGACGCCGGTGCGCTCACGGCAGCTCCCCGGGTCTTGGCGGCCAGAGCGATCCGCCAGTGGCTCGCTCTCGACGGCTATCCGCCCGACACCGACACCGTGAGGAGAGTTCTCGCCGTCGCCGCCGGACGGGCCACTGCCTGCGAACTCGTCGGGGGCCGCCGCCTCGAGCGACAGGGAGACCGCTTGCACCTTGTCCTGACCCCATCACCCAACCGGTAGCCTGGCCACCCGTTATGACGAGCCGCGCCCACCCAGAAACTATCCGCTGATGCCTCCTCGCCTGAGGGGGAAGTGGGCGCTGGGAATCACGCCGCGAAACTTCACCTGGATCCTCAAGGACAAGCTTGCGATCTGCGAGCGCCCTGGTGGCGTCGGCGACAGCCATCGGCGCGTCCGACGCCAAGAAGAGATCATCTGGCTGCGCGAGAACGGCTTCGGGTGCGTGATCTCGATCATCGTGGCGCCCCACAACCTGCACAACTACGACGAGTTGCAGCTTCCGTACCGCCACCGGCCCTTCAGCGCCGAACACACCGATCAGTACCTCACGGCGCTCTACACCGAGATCCGCGAACTGCTCAAGCACGGCACCAAAGTGCTCATCCACGGCGACGAGGTCGGCGATCGCATCATCGGCATCATGGGCGGCTACATCCGCTGGGCCGGTCTGGTCGACGAACCGACCAAGGCGATCCAGGTCACCGAGCGCCTCGCCGGCCGCCAACTCGATCCGTTTGCCCGCGAAATCATCCTGCGCGCCCACACCCTGCGCTGACGCTCAGCCGCCACCCTGCGCTGACGCTCAGCCGCGAATCGGAGCCGACAGCCCGCACGCCGTTCGATCGATCACCAGCAGCGGGAGCGGATCGGTTGCCACGTTGTTCGGACGCACCTCGAAGTGCAGGTGGAAGTTCGCCTCACCGAACGTCCCACTGTTGCCGACGTACCCAATCGTGTCGCCGATCGTCACCGAAGCGCCCTCGACGAACCCGCCGGCGTCCTCGGCCATGTGAAAATACTTGTAGGTGATCTTGGTCGAGGCGTCGTACAGCGTCCATCCCCACCCGGCGGTGCCCGTATTGGTGTACCGCTTGGTCAGCACGCCGGACGCAACGGCGAACACCGGCTGGCCGGCGGATCCCGTGATGTCGAGCCCCTCGTGGAGACGTTCGGTGCCGCGCGCGTCGCCGAAGTTGTCGAGGACGTAGCAGCCCCGCCCCGGCAACACCGGGAACATGAGCATGCCATCCGGCACGGGGGGTGCGGGTGGGGGCCGCAACGACACTCGTTCTGCGGTCCGCAGCGCGGACCCCGGCTCGTCCAGGCGGGCGACCCCTTGGTCTGCGCCGGCCCGACCGTTCGTCTGCGTCGTGGCGATGAGCGCGACGCAGCACATTCCCCCGACGAGGGTGAGGAGTCGACGCGCTCCGCTCGAAACAGCGCGACGACGCTCGCAGGCGCGCCGATGCACGGCGTCGTCGACATCCGGGCTTGCCATGATGACTACATCGGCATCGGATCGAGGTGACTTGAGCGGACGAGCCGATGCCGATCCGCCTCGACATCGTTTCCCATCCAACTGCATGTTGGCGATCATCACCAGCTCGATGGTGCACTCCCCGGCTGACACCGGTTGACTTCGCAGATGCAAGTCGTCGTGGTCGGTGCAGGGATCTGCGGTCTCGTCGCAGCGCGACGCCTCGTCGAGTCTGACGTCGAGGTCATCGTCTTCGACAAAGGACGATCACCGGGCGGCCGCCTCGCAACCCGTCGCATCGGCAACGCCACGCTCGACCACGGCGCCCAGTTCTTCACTGTGCGCACCCCAGCGTTCCGACGTCAGGTCGACGATTGGGTCGACCGAGGACTCGTGTCGATCTGGTCGAACGGGTTCTCGTCCGACGACGGGCATCCTCGCTACGTGGCAACGGCCGGAATGAACTCGCTGGCCAAGGACTTGGCGCTCGACCTCGACGTGCGGTGCTCGACGATGGCCTTCGCGATCCGTCCAGCGGACGACGGCCCATCGGCGTGGCGTGTCGTGGTCGACGACGGCACCGTGCACACCACCGATGCAGTGATCGTCACCACCCCGCTTCCGCAGGCGTTCGCGCTGCTCGCCGACTCCGCACTCACCCTCGACGAGTCGCTGATGCGCACCGACTACGACCGCACGATCACGCTGCTGGCCACCGTCGACGGCGACACGGCGATTCCAGCTCCTGGCGGGCTGCAGGGTCCGACGCCTGATCTCGCATTCGTCGCGGACAACGCCGCCAAGGGCGTGAGCGCGACCCCGGCAGTGACCGTCCACGCATCCTCGGCCTGGAGCGACGAGCACTGGGACGACGACCACGACGATCTTCGCTCGGCCCTGATCGAGCTCGTCAGCCCGTGGCTGGGCGACGCTGCCGTCGTCGAGGCCCAGGTGAAGAAGTGGCGCTTCGCAACCCCCCGCACGCCATGGCCCGACCCCTGCTGGGTCGCCGAAGGGGGCCGAGTCGTGCTCGCCGGCGACGCCTTCGACGGCCCCAGGGTCGAGGCTGCCCACAATTCCGGCCTCGCTGCTGCCCACGCCCTCGTGGGCTGAGCGTCACCTGGCACCCGCAGGCGGCCTCGTCCGAATCGGATCGTCGGGTTGTTCAGCCGTCTTCGGGTTTGCCGCAGCGTACGGACGCGACCAGGCGCGATTCCAGATCGACGACGGTGACGCTGTCGGGTCCGAAACGTCGTAGGAAGTCGCTGAAGGTCGGGATGTCCTCGCCTCCACAGTCGCGCTCGATCACCGACGCGTACGGGATCCGCCAGCCGTTCTCGAACACCGCCTGGCCGTCGACGAGGTCGATGATCGGCGGGAGTTCGACCGTGGCACGGGGCGCCTGCGGCAGGATGGCGAACCAGACGACAGCATCGCCGAGCATGTCGGCGAAGACGGCGCACCCGTTCGTCGTGTCGAGTTCGTCGCAGTCCATCTCGCCGAACGTGCCAGGCGTGATCTGCAGCACACGTTCGGCATCGAGTGTCAATTCGATGAAGCCGGTCGTCACCCCAGACCCCAGCACCGCGAAGCCACCGGTTTGCGTTGCCGACTCGATCGGCTCGAGCAGATCGATCTGACGCTCGATGACCTCCGGCTCGATGACGGTGGCGATCGAGCTGTCGTCGGCGAGGATCGCTCGCACCAGCAGCGCCAGGGCCCCCACCGCCGCCAACGCCGCCACGAACCGCCAGTTGAAGAGCTGCCTCACGTGCCCAAGGTAGCGAGATCGGATCGAGCCGTGGCGGCGGCCCGATGGGCCGCCTCGCCGATCTGCGAGAGCACGTCATCGGTGTGACCGAGGCCGACGAACAGCGCTTCGTAGGCGCCGGGCGCCATCGCCACACCCTCGGCGAGCATGGCACGGAAGAACGCCGCGTACGCCCGCTCGTCGGTGCGTTTCGCATCGTCGAAGTTCTGCACGTTTCCGGCATCGGAGCCGCAGACGATCCCGAGCAGCGTGCCGACCACCGGGAACGAGGCGTCGAAATCCGCCGCCTCGCAGGCATCGCGCAGCAGCGCCGAAAGATGACGGGTGCGAGCCATCAGCTCGATGTACACATCGGGGGACAATGCGTCGAGCGCCGCCAGGCCGGCAGCGGTGGCGATCGGGTTGCCCGACAGCGTGCCGGCATGGAAGACCGGCCCGATGGGCGAGAGGTACTCCATCACCGCAGCGGAG
Source organism: Acidimicrobiales bacterium (assembly GCA_038321235.1). Taxonomy (GTDB): domain Bacteria; phylum Actinomycetota; class Acidimicrobiia; order Acidimicrobiales; family Ilumatobacteraceae; genus Sva-07. The sequence continues at coordinate 21,833 of JBBQEU010000009.1, forward strand.
CCACCGATCGCACCGATCGGCAGGCCACCGCCGATGACCTTGCCGAAGCAGGTGACGTCGGGACGCACGTCGAAACGGGCCTGGGCGCCGCCCGTTCCCAGGCGGAATCCGGTGATGACCTCGTCGAAGATCAACAGGGCGCCGACCCGATCGCACTCGAGGCGGAGACCTTCGAGGAAGCCCGCTGCCGGCGCGACCACCCCCATGTTCGCGGCCACCGGCTCGACGATCACGGCCGCCACCCGGTCGTCGAGTTCGGGCACGATGTTGTAGGGCGCCACGATCGTCGCTGCCACTGCCCCATCGGGAACACCGGCCGTACCGGGCAGACCGAGCGTGGCGACACCACTGCCACCGGTGACCAGCAGTGCGTCGGTGGCGCCGTGAAAGTTGCCGGCGAACGTGACGATGCGGTCACGACCTGTGACGCCGCGTGCCAGTCGGATCGCCGTGCTCGTCGCCTCGGTGCCCGAGTTCATCAGACGGACGCGCTCGCAGCTCGGCACACGGGCCGCAATCGCCTCGGCGAGCTTCATCTCTCGCGGCGTCGGCGCACCGTACGAGGTGCCGTCGACGACTGCGGCCGACACCGCTGCGGTGATCGCCGGATGGGCGTGGCCGAGGATCACGGCGCCGTAGCTCTGCACGAGGTCGAAATAGGTGGTGCCCTCGACATCGGTGATCGTGGCACCCGATGCACGCGCGACCACGTACGGTTCGCCACCAACGGCCTTGAACGCCCGGATCGAGGAGTTCACTCCGCCCGGAATGGCCTGCCGGGACCGCTCGAACAGCGTCGCGTTCGACGGCACACCGGCACCGGTACACACCGTTGGAGTGCACCCAGCTCGCTCGCACGCCACCGGGTCGCAGGGCGGGATGCGAACCACGGGAGCAACCGATGCGGTCATGGTTCGATCCGTCCGTTCGCGATCGACTCCGCGAACCAGCGGGCGAAGTAGGTGAGCACGATGTCGGCGCCAGCGCGCTTGATGGCCGTGAGGTGTTCGAGGGCGACAGCGTCACCGTCGATCCACCCACGTTCGGCCGCTGCATGGATCATCGCGTACTCGCCGCTGACGTGGTAGGCCGCCAGCGGCACGTCGAGCCGGGCCGACGCCTCGGCGATCACGTCGAGGTAGGCGAGTGCCGGCTTGACCATCACCATGTCGGCGCCCTCCGCGACGTCGAGTTCGATCTCGAGGTGAGCCTCGCGAGCGTTGCGCCAGTCCTGCTGGTACCCCTTGCGGTCGCCGCCACCGGTGATCGACACGTCGACGGCGTCACGGAACGGGCCGTAGAGGGCGCTCGCGAACTTCGCCGCGTAGGCCATGATCGCCACGTCGGTGTGTCCGGCGCTGTCGAGTGCGGCGCGGATCACGGCGACCTGACCGTCCATCATGCCGCTCGGCGCCACCACCTGTGCGCCGGCATCGGCCTGGGCGAGCGCCGCCCGCGCATAGATCTCGAGCGTGGCGTCGTTGTCGACCGCGCCGTCGACCCCGACGATCCCGCAGTGGCCATGGTCGGTGTATTCGTCGACGCACAAGTCGGCCATCACGACGACGTCGTCGCCGACATCGTCGCGCAGATCACGCAACGCCAGCTGCACGATGCCGTCGGGATCGTAGGCACCGCTTCCGGTCGGATCCTTGGAGACGGGCACCCCGAACAGGATCACGGCGCGCACTCCCAGTTCGGAGAGCGACGCAACCTCGGCCCGCAACGACTCGCGAGTGTGCTGGAGTACGCCCGGCAGCGAGGCGATCGGCTGGGGCTCGTCGACACCTTCACGCACGAACAGCGGGGCAACGAGATCGTCGACGCGGAGGTGGTGCTGCGCCACGAGATCACGCATGGCGCGAGTGCGCCGGAGACGACGCGGTCGCACCAACGGGGTCTGCATCTCGCGGCTCGGCACGCCGCCGAGCCTAACGGTGACGTCTCGGAGACGAACGGTGCGACGGGTAGGTGCGCGGTAGCGTGCTCGCAGTGTCGGTCCACGCCTGGTTCTCCAACGACGAAATGTCCCTCGCGCCCGGCGGCTCGCTGACGCTGCCTCTGACGATCCACAACCTCGGCGACGAGACCGAGTCCTACACGATCGTGCCGGCCGGCCTCACCGCGAGCTGGACCACGATCGTCCCGGGAAACCTCACGCTGTTCGGCGGATCCCAGGACGTGATCGACGTCACCATCGCGCCGCCGGCACTGCCGTCGACCACGTCCGGTCCGACGTCGATCTCCATCCGCGTCATCCCCCTCGGCGAGTCCGATGACGCAATCGTCGCCGAGGCGACGCTGGTCATCGAACCCTTCGACGACTGTCGCATCGTGGCGCTCCAACCGATTCAGCGCGCCCGCCGTCGAGCCACGTACGAATTCATGGTGGACAACCACGGCAACACCGTGTCCAGTTGTCGGTTGCACCTGGTCGACCCGAGCGAACGTGTGGACGGCGACTTCGACCCGCCCGCCGTCGGGGTGGGGCCCGGTTCGGCGACGCTCGTTCGACTGAAGGCCCGGGCCGGGCGCGGCGGATTCCGCCGCGCGACACGAACGCTCGACTTCGAAATCGAAGCGGCTCGCCAAGGGCTCGACCCGGTCGTCGCACCGATGTCGTTGGTGCAATCGCCCACCATTCCCGGTGCAGTGTTGGCACGTGCTGCTGCGGTGATCGCCCTGCTCGCAGCAACTGTGCTTGCCTGGTTCGCTGTGGTGAAGCCCACCATCGAGGACGCGGCCGCCGATCAGGTGGATCGCAGGCTCGAAGCGTTCACCTCACAGGACTCAGGCGACGGTGGGCCAGATGTGGTCACGAGCACGACCCAGCCCTCCACGGACGGCACCAGCGACAGTGCCGGGGCTCCGACCTTCATCCGGCTCGAGGTCGACGCGCCGGCCACACAGACCGCTGATCAGTCGACGACGCTCGCTGATGGCGCCGGGTTCGAGATGACCGACGTCCGGATCGAGAACGCCAACGGCGACCGCGGCACCGCCACGTTGCTGGTGAACACCGAGCCGATATTCATCTGGTCCCTGGAGAACGTTCGCGGCTCACTGTTCGAGCCGCGTATCACCCCGATACGTCTGCAGGCGGGCGACAACATCACGTTCTCGGTGCAGTGCGACGAGATCGGCGACACGAGCGGCGCAACCTGCAGCAACGCCGTCAACATCGGCGGGCTGACCATCGCCGACAACGCTGGCTGATCGGCAGCGCACCGCCGGTGCCGTGCCACATTCGGGAGACGTCAACCGCCGAGGCCGAAGCCGGGCAGGCCCGCCACCGTGTCGACCTGCTCGATCACGAGGATCTGCGACGAGGCCGTGGTGGCGTCGGCTGCCTGAGCCACCACCGTGCGAACTCCGCCTCGTTCGCTGGCGAGCGTGGGGATCAACGCCAGGAATGTGCCGTCGGGGCTGGTGACGAGGTCGACTCGGTGGCGTGCATCGTCACCGAAGAGAATCGACACGGGCGTCGATGCAGGGAAGCCACTGCCCCCCACACCGAATTCACGGCCCGCCTCGACCTCGGTGCGGTCGAGCTCGAACTTCGGCTCGTACCGCCCGTCGCCATCGGGGACCATCACGGTGTACTGGCCGGTCGGTGTGGCCACCTCGATCACCGCCGAGCGTTGGCCGGACGCTGTTGGGATGAAGGTGACACCGACCGAGCACGTCGAACGAGGATTCAGCGAACGCCCCTCGCAACTGTTGGACGAGATGACGAAGTCGTCGGGGTGAGGACCGACGACACGGATCGACGCCACCGACGTCGGCACCAGCGAGATGTTCTCGACGTCGAACAAGAACTCGGGGCTCGACTGACCGACCACGACCGACCCGAGCGCCCGACCCGACGGATCGGTCAAGAGCATCGGGTCGCCACCCGATCCCCGCACGGTGGTGGACACCGACACCGCCTGGAAGCCCACCTCGGCAACGGTGAGCACTGCGCTCGCCGGGCCTGGTGCGGTGGGGGTGAACGTGAGCCTGACGGTGCACTCGCCACCCGGAGGCACCGGGGCACCGAACGCGCAGGTGCTGCCTTCCTGGTTGATGCGGAAGCGGGAGTCGGACAACGAGACCGTTGACGGCGTGAACGTGGTGGGGCCGTCGTTGTTGACGGCGATGTACCACTCGTTGCTGGTGAAGCCCACCAGCGTGGAGCCCAAGTCACCCTCGGCGAGCGACAGGGTCGGGGGGCTGACGATGGTCACGACCTGCCGGCCGGGAACGCTGCCAGGGACGAGTTGGTTCGCGGCCAGGGTGTCGAACGCCACGGTGCGGCCGGTATCGCTGAGCTGGGGGCTGGAGTGGAAGCCGACGGCCGGGAGGACACCTCCCTCGGTCATCGTCACTCGGCGCAGGGTCTTGCGTGCAACATCGGCGACGAGCAGATCTCCATCGGTCGCTTCGCCACCGGCCAGCGCCTTGACCAACTGCAGGTTGGCAGCCTTGGTGATGAACGCCACCAGTTGTCCGTCAGCGGTGAGCGAGGGTTGCGACGACGGCGCCGTCCCGGCGACCACCGGAGTGGTGCCGGGCTCGCTGCTGACCAAGGTCATCAGTACGCGGTCTGGCTCGTCGTAGCGACCGTTGACGTCGGTGTCACGATCCAGGTGGTACACCTGACTCGGACATCCGTCGGGGCAGGGCGGAAAGACCGCTGGTGCCAGTCCGACGTCGGTGCTGGTGAACGCAACGACCCGGCCGTCGCGCGACAGCGTCGGCTGGGACGCGCCGGTCATGGTGGGTAGCCCGTCGACGCGTGTCGACACGAGCTTGACAGCTTCGAAGGGGTCGGCCTGCTCACGATCCCACACGAAGACCTGGGGCGTGGCCGGACCACCGGCAACCGGGCCGTAGCCCCAGCCGGGCACTGCGCCGGTCGATGCGGCATCGGAGCGATAGGCGACGAACCGACCATCACCGGAGATGGCGGGCTGGTCGATTCCCGTATGTACGTATTCGGTGTCGGGCGAGATGATCGGCACGCCGGCGACCGACTGCGTGCGCTCGGGGCTACCGATCGGCTGGACCAGGTCGACGAGGCTCACCGAGGTGAGTTCCTCGCCGTCGAGGAGTTCGGTGGCCGGATGGGAGTAGGCAATCAGCGTGCCGGAACGAGCAACGGCCGGTCGATCAGTGGTGTCGACATCGTCACGTGCGATCGCTGAACCGTCGGCCCGGGTCGACACGAGTTCCCAGTCACCCGGCGTCCCCCCGCAGTGCTCGAGGCGTTGACGGTAGACGTCCCACCGGAGTCCGGTGTCGTCGTCACGGAACACGTCGAGAGCCAGTTCGGTGACGACCACGATGCTGCAACCGTCGCCAGACAGCACGGCATGGATCGAGTTGCCCGGACGCTGACCCTCTGGCACCAAGGTGACCTCGGAGGTGGTTGCGGCCTCGCGATCGGTGAGATAGACGGTGGAGGTACGCGAATCGGTGGCCGCCACGGCCGGGTCGCCACTGCCCGGCAGCGCCTCGTACGCGACGAATCGACCATCGCCTGACACGGTCGCGCGGGATCCGAGCGCCTGGCCCTCGGGCGCGATGACTGAAACAGTCGACGCTCTGTCGAGGACGACGATGGGACGCGCTCCGACACCGCCGGCCCCCAGGATGAACCCGGCGCCCAACACTGCCGACAGGGCGCCGACGATGCGCCTGCGCCCGTTGCGTTCGAACACCTCGCTCTTCACCCCGTCTCTGTCAGTCTCGTGTCGTTCGTGCCGGGCAATTCTTGCAGCTCTGCGATCATTTCGGACGCGGCGGCGAATCCTCGGACGACGATTCGGACCCGGTCCATCGTCGTTCGAGCTCGTCCACGAGTCCGTCAAGAGAGTGATCGGTCGATACTGCCGCCAGCTTGAGACCGAATCGGTCGGCGACAGCGGCGGTGGATGGCCCGATGGCGATCGTGATCGGTGGACCGGTCGGCCCGAACGCCCGACACCAGCTCTCGACGGCGGAACCGCTGGCGAAGAGGACGGCGTCTGCGTCACTGGCGGCACCAGGATCGGGTTCCCGTGGCACGGTTCGATACGCGGTGACCGTCGTGACGTCGTGTCCGTCGCGACGCAGAGCGTCGGCGAGCGTGGGTGGAGCGATGTCCGCTTGGGCGATCAGCACCCGTTGAGGCACCAGCGACTCTGCAGCGAACGCTTCTGCGAGACCATCGGCCCGCTGGACATCGGGGACCAGATCCACCGGACGCCCACTCTCTTGGCGGAGCACACGCGCTGTAGCCGTACCGACAGCCGCGAGCCGAACGCTCGACACGAGCCGAGCAGCAGCGCCGACACGTTCGGCACCCGCCGGGGAGGTGACCGCGAGCCAGTCGTACTGCTCGAGTCGGGACAGCGCCTCACGGAGCGCACGCCCTCCGTCCGCGGCATCGACGACGGCGATCAGCGGAACGTGGATCACCGTGGCGCCACGTTCGGAGAGCTTCGCGGCGAGTTCGCCGGGGCGTTCCCGTGTGACGAGCACCCGGCAACCCTCCAGCATCCGACTCACCCCGGCGCGCCGATCACTGCAGCGCGCCGCGCGCCGCCCGAGCTGCGACCTGCGCGATCTCGACGTCGGCGTGGCCGCCGGGCAGTTCGATCTCGTCGGAGACCGAGATGCCAGTGTCGAGGTCGGCGAGAAACGTCCACAGGGTGCCGCCGCGCACGTGCGCACCGACAGGCAACGAGCAGCCGCTGCCGAGCTCGGCGAGAAACGCCCGCTCGACCTCGACGTCGTGACGCGTCGGTGCATGATCGACCGCAGCCAGCACCTCGCTGGTCGACGGGTCGTCGGCCCGGCACTCGACCGCCACACAACCCTGGCCGACCGCTGGCACGAACTCGTCGACGGCGAGAATCTCCGCGATGCGATCGGTCATGCCGAGGATGTCGAGTGCCACCACTGCCATCACGATGGCACCGTCATCGGGGATCTTCGAGAGCCGTCGGTCGATGTTGCCCCGCAACTCTGCGAACTGGAGATCGGGACGGACCCGTCGGAGCTGGGCACGTCGGCGGACCGACCCTGTCGCCACGGTGCTTCCGTGCGCGAGCGAGTCGAGGCCTGCACCGACGAGGGCATCACGCGGGTCGCGCCGCTCGCAGAACGCCACGATCGCAAGGCCATCGGCTGGAGCAGACTGCAGGTCCTTGGCCGAGTGAACAGCGAGGTCGGCACGTCCGTCGAGCACCGCTCGCTGCACTTCCTTGACGAACACACCTTGGCCACCGATCGCGTGGAGCGGCACGTCGAGGCGGAGGTCACCGGTTGTCTCGATCGTGACCAACTCGACGGCTCGGCCGGTGGTGGCAGTGATCGCCGCCGCAACAGCACCCGCCTGGCCGAGGGCCTGACGGGAACCCCGCGTTGCGAGACGCAACGATGGGGGCGACTGTTCGCTCACGGCGTGCTCACCCGAGGTCGAACAGGTCGCGCATTGCCGCGGCGTTGCGCTCGCCCTGCGGTGTGCCGGCCTGCGCCTTGAGCCGGACCGACGGCTCGTGGAGGAGCTTGGCGACAATCGCCTTGGTGAGCGACTCGACGGCCTCACGCTGGGTGTCATCGAGCTCGGCGAACCGTCCGGCGAACCGCTCGAGTTGAGCGCTGCGCACCCGATCGGCGGCTCCGTGCATCAGCGCCACGAGCGGTGCAGCCTGGCGCGAAGTGGACTCGACGAGGAAGTGCTCGACTTCCTCGGCCACGATCACCCGGACGCGTTCGGCCTCGGCGGCACGATGGGACAATCCGCGGTCGGCCCAGTCACGCAGGTCGTCGAGGTCGGCGAGGGTGACCCCTGGGAGATCGCTGACCGATGGATCGACGTTGCGGGGGACAGCGATGTCGACGATGTGCAACGGACGCGTCGCGACGTGGGCGGAGCGTGCCTCGGCGACCAACGATGTGGTGAGCACGGCCTGGTCGGCTGCGGTGCCGACCACGATGACGTCGGCAGCGGCGACCGCCTCGGGAAGCCGATCGAAACCAACGGAGATCCCGTCGACTCGCTCGGCGAGCGAAGCGCCGCGGTCGGCGGTGCGGTTGGCAACCAGGATCTCGGCGCCACCTGCTCGGCGCAACGCCACGGCAACGCCCTCACCCATCGAGCCGGCGCCGATGACCAGCACCCGCCGACCGGCCAGATCGCCGAGGACATCAGTGACCATCTCGACCGCGGCGTGACTGATCGATGCGGTACCGCGTCCGATCCCCGTCTCGTTACGGGCGCGCTTACCGGTGGCGAGGGCACAGCGGAAGAGCTGATTGAGCGTCGAACGCGACGCGCCCTCCTGCTGGGCGATGTCCCAGGCGGTCCGCACCTGGCCGAGGATCTCGCTCTCGCCGAGCACCGCCGAGTCGAGACCGGCCGCGACCTCGAACAAATGGGTCACCGCTGCGGTGTCGTGCTGGCTGTAGAGGTGCGGGGTGAGTTCGTCGATGCCGAGATCGCCGAGTTCACACAGCAGGTCGCGGACATCGCCGTATGCCCCGTGGAACAATTCGGCGACGACATACACCTCGGTGCGGTTGCAGGTGGACAGCACGACCGCCTCACGGACGTTGTCGCGCTGCGCGAGACCACTCACCGCCTTGGCGAGGTGCTCGGACGAAATCGTGACGCGCTCGAGCAACGACAGAGGCCCACTGCGGTGGTTGACGCCGACGACGAGGATGGACATTCGAACTCGATCCTACGCCGTCGCACCGCGCCCTGGCTCGCCGGGCACCGCACGAAGTGAGGGTGCCGCAGCGGCCGTGGCCCGACGCTGCTCGTAGTAACTGAGGATCTGCAACTCGACGGCGAGGTCGACCTTGCGCACGCTGATGCCGTGCGGCACACCGATCACGCAGGGAGCGAAATTGAGCAGGCTGGTCACGCCCGCTGCCACGAGTGCATCAGCGGCCTGCTGGGCTGCATTCCCGGGTGTGGCGATCACGCCGATCGAGATGTTGCGGGCCTGGACGACCTGGGCGAGTTCGTCGAGGTGCCGGACCCTCACGCCGCCGACGACGGAGCCGACCTTGGCCTCGTCGACGTCGACGATGCCACCGACGGGGAATCCCCGGTCGCCGAAACCGTTGTAGCCCGCCAACGCCTGGCCGAGGTTGCCGGCGCCGACGATGACGACCGGCCAGTCGTGGGTGAGACCGAGTTCCCGACGGATCTGGTACACCAGGAACTCGACATCGTAGCCGACACCCCGCGTGCCGTAGCTGCCCAGATAGCTCAGGTCCTTGCGCACCTTGGCGGCGTTGAGGCCGGCGAACTCAGCGAGTTCTTCGGACGAGATGTTGGTGACTCCCGCTTCGAACCGCTCAGCGAGGATCCGCAGGTACACGGGGAGACGGGCCACCGTCGCTTCTGGGATGCGGCGTCGTGTTCGTTGGCCAGCCATGGGAGGACCACGCTAGGTCGCTCGTGCACGTTTTCACAAAGCGTCAGCCGGGGAGCACGCCGGAGCGGAGCGCGTCGTCGAGGCTGCGGCGCACCAGCTTGCCCGAAACGTTACGGGGCAATGCGTCGACGAAGATCACCTTGCCCGGGCACTTGTAACGAGCGAGGTGGTCGAGTGAGTACTCGATCAGTGTCTCCTCGTCGACTTCCGAGCCGGCGGCGGTGACGACATACGCCTTGACCGCTTCGCCGGTGTGCGGATGTACGACACCGACGACCCCGACCTCCGCAACGTCGGGATGGGTGACCAGCATCTCCTCGACCTCGGCCGGGTAGACGTTGAATCCAGACACGATGATCAGATCCTTCGACCGGTCGACGAGGTAGAGATACCCGTCGTCGTCGGCGGTGGCCAGGTCACCGGTGTGCAGCCAGCCGTCGGCGTCGATCACGGACGCAGTCGCTTCGGGATCCTCGAAGTAACCGGCGAACACATTGTCGCCGCGCACCCACACCTCGCCCACGTCGCCGACGAGCGCGTCGCCGTCGACGCTCACCAGGCGGATCTCGACGCCTGCGAGCGCCCGGCCGACCGAGCCGAATCGCGGGGTGACACCGGTGGACGTGGTGACGATCGGGGACGCCTCGGTGAGGCCGTATCCCTCGCGGATCTCGATGCCGAATCGCTCGTGCATCGTGCGCGCAACGCTGATCGGCAACCGAGAAGCACCGGAGAGGGCGAGGCGAACAGTGGCAAAGGTGTCGGCGTCGAGTTCGTCGAAGTGTGCGAACGCCGCCCAGAGTGCAGGGGCGCCAGGGATGACGGTGACGCCCCGGTCGCAAATCGACTGAACCGCGGTGGCGGGATCGAAGCGCTGCACCAGCACGATCGAGGCGCCGACACACAACCCGAGTCCGATCACCACGTTCAACCCGAAGATGTGGAACAACGGCAGCACGCCGTAGATCACGTCATCGGCGTCGATGTGTCCCTGAGCGGAGAGGCTCTGATCGAGGTTCGACTGCAGATTCGCGTGGGTGAGCATGGCCGCACGGGGCGATCCGGCGGTTCCACTCGTGAACATGAGGGCCGCCAGCTGGTTGCCGTCGACCTCGACGGTATCGACCGGCGCCGTTGCGAGTAGGTCGTCGAACACGACGACGCCATCACCTCCCGAGGTCGGTTCGGTGGTGACGGTGACCTCGATCGTCGGCACCGCCGAGCGATCGACCTGGGCCCAGTTGGACGCAGCGAGCTTGTCGACCACGACGACCCGAGGGCCGACCACGGAGAGTTCCGACTGCAGCTCTGGTCCGGGACTCGACGGGTTGAGCGGCACGGCAACTGCACCCAGTCCGATCGTGGCGAGATAGGCAACGACGAAGTGCGGCGAGTTGCCGACCACGATGGCGACCCGGTCATCGACGCCGACACCGCTGGCGGCGAGACCCCCTCGGAATGCCGCCACCTGGTCGCGCAGCTCGCCATAGGTCGTCACGCGATTTCGCCAGATGAGTGCAGTCGAATCGGCGTCGTGGCCGTCGATGATGTGCGCGAGATTCACGGTGTCCCCCTACACAGCCCGATGCTGTGCTCGGCTCGGCATCGTACTCGCCGTCGCCCATCGTGCGTAACCGTTCGATCCGATCCCCGGTCTCGGATCAGCGGCAGCGCCGCAGCGAGATTCGACGCATATCAGAGGCGGACGAGCGAGACCACGCCGGCGACGAGGATCACGAGCAGCAACAGACCGAGCGTCAACGTGGTGGCAGGGCGCATGAGGCGAGGCTACCCCGCCACGATTCGACCGGACCGATGAGGGCGCGCATGTGAGAGCGTCAGGGCTGACGACGCAGGGTGACCGGCTGGGTGATGCCCGCGTCGCCGGACGCCGTGAGCGTGACCTGGTCGCCCACATCGAGGCCGAGTTCGTCGGCCGCCGACCGTTGATCCATCGCCAATGCGAGCAGACCTGACGAATCGAGCACCAACCCGACGGCTCCGCCGACGAGTTCGGCGAACGAGGTGGCCCGCGAGGCACTTCTCACCACACCACCGGTGGGATCGGTGGGCGAGCTGCCCCGCACGTCGATGCGGTTGCCGAACGCTGCGGGAAGGTCGTCGGGACCCACGTTCAGCTGAGCGTTGCCGTATCGGTCGACCCAGAGCACCTGAGCAATCACGGTGTGGTCGTCGGCCTGCGGAAGCGCGACCACCCCGGGCAACAGCAGATCGGCATCGACCGACTCGCCGAGATCGGCGAGATCGACGCCGTTGCAGAGCTGCGCGGCGACGGGCGCGAACACGTCACGACCGGCAAAGGTGGCGCCGGGCGACGGTAGGTGCCAGGTGGTATCGGTCAGTTCGACCGCACGCTCCGCACCGCCAGCGAGCGCCACCGCGGGGGCCAACAGTCCGTTGTCCGGCCCGACGAGGACGCCGTCGCCACCTGCCACCTCGACAGCGATCGCGCGCCGAGCAGTCGCCACGCCAGGGTCGACGACCGCGAGGACGACGCCCGAGGCGACATAGCTGATGCAGCGGGCGAGTGCGAGCGAGCCGGCGCGTACATCGAACGGGGCGACGCCATGGGTGAGGTCGATCACGCAAGCGTGCGGAGCGAGATCACGGATCACCGAATGGACGACGCCGACGAACTCGTCGGCGCCGCCGTAGTCAGAGAGGAACGACACCGTGTCGTAGCGACGACCCATGTGAGCGAACCTACTGCGAACCGGCGCCAGACGCGACAAGGGCCGGTGCCAACCCCCCGATGGCACCAGCCCTGTCGGCGCTGCCCGCCGTTTCCGGCGGACGCGTCTCCACGTGGATCACCATAGGGCACGAACCGCCATGTGAAAAGTGGCACATGAGAAAAACAGCGATGAAATTCTCCAACGCGCCGGTCGAGATGTGGTGGAGCTCGTCTGCGATGCGGCCGAGCAGTCCGTCAGCCGAGTTCCCGACTTCGCTGCGTCGCCGCGTGAACTGCCGCAGCGACCACGCCGCGCAGGTCGTGGTCGGCGAGCGCCGCCAGGCCCGCCGCCGTCGTCCCGTTCGGTGATGTGACCATCTCACGAAGACGGGTGGCGTCGCCATCACGGTCGAGCAACGTGGCAGAGCCGAGCAGCAACTGGCAGACCACGCGTTCGGCCATCGCACGGTCGAGTCCTTCGCCGACTGCAGCGTCGACGAGCGCCTCGGCGAGCAGGAAGACGTAGGCCGGACCCGAACCGGCGACGCCGGTGAAGGCGTCGAGCGCGGCCTCCTCGACCTCGTCGACGGTGCCGACCGCCTCGAGGATCGTTCGGGCCCACGCCACATCATCGGCGCCAGCGGTGGAACCCGCCGAGATCGCGCAGGCGCCGAGCCTGACGAGCGCAGGCGTGTTGGGCATCGCCCGGACGACGGCAACGCCGGGTCCCACCGATGCTTCGATCGTCGCCAACCGGACCCCTGCGGCGATCGACAGCACACGACTCGCCCCTGCGGCCGCAGCAGCAGCGGCAGCGGCAGCGGTGTCGACCGGCTTCACCGCGAGCACGGCGCCGACGCATGCAGGGGCCGTGCGCACGACTGCGACGCCGGGGAACATCGTGGCCAACTCGGTGCGCCGACCGTCGACCACCTCCACCACAGCGAGCGACGACTCGGGAAACGCACCGGAGTCGACCAACCCGCCGAGCAGTGCTGCGCCCATGTTCCCGCCACCGATGATCACCAGTTCCCTGCGAGCGCCGTCGTCGTCCACGCGTCGCAACCTAGTTGGACCTGGTCGAGAGTCGCCAGGGCACCGTTCCGCCAGGACATCGACCGGCGCATCACTCGGACCTGTCCGGGCGGGTGAGAGTGGGACCGACTCCCCCGAGCACACCCACCCGGACATCTGACAGTGGGTGCCGACGTCGCGGGAGCGGAATTCGGTGATGATCGCAATCAGGCGAAACGGCTGCGAAAGCCGATGCGCAACAGCGACTGGAAACACTGCTCGACCTGGGCGTAGAGCGTCCCGAGCGCGCGGTCGAGTTCGGCAAGGTTGACCTGGGTGACCGGCATCTCGCCGCGCAGGAACACGGCGTCTTCGATCCCGATCGAGAAGTGGGCCCCGACCAGGCCGTCGTTGCGACGCAGGAGGTGCTCGTAGAGCTCGGCCGCGTGCTCCTCTGGGGCCGGCATCACATAGGTCTCGAAGCGCAACATGCGCTGACCCAATGTTAGCCAGACGGTGGTGAACTCCTTGTCGTCACCTCGCATGCGGATGTGCCAGCGCACCGCGCCGTCGTCGGTGCGATCGACCGCCAGGATGTGGTCGTGCTCGTCGGCCAACTCGGCGAGCCAACCGGCGACTTGTTGGTCGAGGTCGGCCAACTGCTCGGAGTCGTACACATCGGTCATCGACACGTGACCAGTTCGCGGACGGTCAGGTCGCCGTACAGCCGACGAAGCCGCGCTGCGGCAAAGCTCCACGTATATCGACGGGCCCGCTCGACGGCGGCGACCGACATCCGCTCACGCAGTTGGTCGTCACGAAGGATCTCGGCGATGGCCGCGGCGTAGTCGTCGGGATCGCGCCCGGTGATCAACCGGCCGGTCAGGCCATCGTCGACCAGGCTGAGCAATCCGCCGACCGCACTGGCCACCACCGGGATGCCGCACGCTGCCGCCTCGAGCGCCACCAGGCCGAAGCTTTCGCTCCGGCTCGGTGCGACCACCACGTCAGCAGCTCGATAGTAGGTCGACAAGATGTGGTGCGGTTGCGGCTCGACGAACTGCACTCGGTCGTGCAGGCCGAGTTCGTCGACCAGTGAATGTGCCCGCATGGTCTCGAGGTCGCCGTCGGCGCCGCTTGCGCCGCCGACGATGACGAGCCGCGCCAGCGGATCACCGAGCGCGGCGAGGGCGCGGATCGCGACGTCGGGACCCTTGAGCGGTTGGATGCGTCCGACGAACAGCAGCAGTGGATGGCCGAGGTCGAACCCGAGGGCGCGGCGCGCGCCGGCCTGATCGCCGGGAGCGAAGAAGGCGTGCTCGACACCCGGTGCGATGATCTCGAGTCGGCCCTGGGGGTCGCCGTAGTGGAGGCGGAACTGATCGGCTTCCTCCTCGCAGCTCACGCAGATGGCATCCGCGCAGTGCACGATCTCGGCCTCGGCCTGGTCGCGCCAGAGCGGTTCGGGATCGCCGTGTGCGGCCTTGACCCGGGCGAGCGTGTGAAAGGTGGACACGAACGGCACGTCGAGTTCGTGCTTGAGTCTGTGACCGACCACGCCACTGAGCCAGTAGTTGCCGTGGATCACGTCGGGTCGTTCGTTGCGGGCGATCCAATCGAGCAGACCGCGGCGGAACTCGTCGGTCACCTCCGACAACGCCTCCTTGGGGAGGTGATGCGGACCTGCCTGGATGTGCACGACGCGATGCCCCGGCTCGACGACGATCTCATCGGGCAGGCCGGCCCGATCTGCGCGGGTGAACGTGGTGGTCTCGACGCCGGCCTGGGCGAGCGCCGAACCCAGTTCGCGCACGTACACGTTCATCCCGCCGCTGTCGCCGGAACCCGGCTGCAGCAGCGGCGAGGTGTGGAGGGAGATCACCGCGGCACGTTGCACAACGTCGCAGACGATAACAACGCCCTCCGACAACGACGCTGGCGTGCGTCGAACTGGTGGAGTCCCCACTGCCGTGGGCAAGGGGGACTTCGATCAGTCGGGGAGACTGTCGACGTCGGCTTCGCCGTCGCGGTACCGGCGAACGAGCTCGGCACTGAGCGCATCGAGTCGATCGAAGCGCTCCCGGCGGTCAGACGACACCTTCGACTCGAACACTGCGATCGCGTCGGTCAGCGTGGCGAGTTGGGCATCGTCGAGCGACTTCAAACGACCAAGGCCGTTTTCGGCGCAGAGTTCGTCGAGTTCGACGGCGAGCGGGTGATCGCTGAGGTCCTCGGTTGGTCGAGGTGGCCGAGCCGGGCCCCCGGTGAGATGGCTCGACAGCACGCTGCGGAGTTCGTCGTCGTCGACGACATCCGACTGCGCCGCACGATGATTCGCCTCGGCCTTGACCAGGTCGAGGCGTGCCTGGGCAACGCGGCGGGCGTACGACACGGCGTCGTCTTCGAGCTGCAGTTGCTGGCGCAGACCGCGGAGTTCGTCCAACGACAAGTTGGTGGGGTCGGGCAGCTGGGTCGTGGTCACGTGGATCCTCCGGACACGGGTGGCAGGACCGCCACCTCGTCATGTTGGCCGACGGGAGCGTCGATCGAGATGTCCTCACCGTTCACCCAGACCCGACACGTGCCGAGTACCTCGGTGAATCGGGCGCCGTAGCGCGCTTCGGCAGCCGTGAGCACTTCGCGGACGGTGGTGCCCTCGACGACGTCGGTCCCCGTTCCGGCGGCCTCACGGGCCGAAGCGAAGAGGCGAAGTGTTGGCACGTGGACCATTCTACAAGCGCGGTCCGCACCCAGCCGGGTTCCCGGTGCAGGTCGCTGCCCGAAGCGAGGGTTCACGCTGGCAGGCCACCGGGCAGGAGGCCAGCGACGAAGCCGACCATGGCCACGGCGAGCGTGGTGCCCAGCGCAAGGCGGCGAGTGGACGTTTCCTCCAAGCGACGGGTCGCGCCGTAGAAGCCCAGTGACGGTTTCACCATGGTGTGAAGCGCTACGAAGCCGACCATGACGAGCCACCACGACGCCACCATCGCTACGACCCGCTCGTCGCGGGGCATGGCGCCGAGGCCGTGAGTCCACCTGTCGCTGAAGCCGCGCAGCGCCACTGCGAGGTTCAGCACGATCATCGTGGCCATCGTGGCCGTCCACCGGATCGGTAGTCCTGTGCGTGACACGCCGTCGCCGAGTCCGGCACCCACCGATGCCATCGACCACCGCAGCCGGACGCCGGGGCGTATCGCTCCGCCCGAGAGCATCCAATGCCCGACGGCGAAGAGCAACTGTGCTCCGATGAGCGCAGCCAGTGTCGACAACGCGGGCACCTCGAACGGGAACCGACCCGTCAACAGCACGGCGACGAGCACCGCTGCGAACAGCATCCGCCGAATGCCCTCGACGGCGACCAACGCCCACGCGATCGTCGACAGACTGCACCTGCCGTCGACCGCACGTGGGTTGAGCAGGTGGAGCCCGCGTCGCGCTCGTGCGACCTCGCCGGAGTCGTCTGCGCCGTGGGCCGCGACCGGCCCGAGATCATCGAGACGGAGCAGTTCGGCGACGAGGTCCGGAAGCGCTGGGCATGCATTTCGTGGAGCTGCACCCAGGGGCAGGGACCACAGCGCGGCAGCGAGCACCAGAGACACCAACAGCGACGTCACCTCGAGAATCAACACGATCACGCTCACCGGTCCGAGCGCCGACGAGGTGATCCGCCAGACCAGCCAGAGCGACCACGCAGCGAAGCCCGCGACGCACGCGAGCCGTCCGGCCCATCGAGTCGCCACGATCAACGCGTCGCGCCACGTGCCACCGTCCTCCGTCTTCCGCCTCATTCCACAGGCACTATCGGCTGTCGAGGCGCCCGGCTTGAGGGTCGAGCCCGCCCGCCTCGAAGCGGCTCGGGCCGCTAGCCTGCCGCTCCTGTGGGTACCGAGAAACGCGAACGACAAAAGGCCAACCGCGCATTGAAGCACCAGCAAGAGGTGCAGGCAGCGACCCGGAGGAAGCTCTACCGCAAGATCGGACTCGGCGTCGCCGCAGTTGCGGCAGTCGTGCTGTTCGTCTGGATCGCCAGCAACGTCGTCGGTGGCGACGAGGACGGGCCAACCACGCCGGCCACCCTCCCGGACGCGATCCTGGACACCCCGATCGACACCACCCCTGACGCGACCACCGAGAACACCGACGGTTGATCGACATGGCGACCGAGCGGATCCTCGCGGCCCTGGCACTCACCGCACTCATCGTCGCCGGCTGCGGTAGTGATTCCGAACCGACCACCGGCGCCACCGCTGAGCCGACCACCGAGACGACCGACAGCGCCACCACCGACGGCGGTACCGAGACGAGTGACGCCAACTGCCCTCCCATCGACGGTGCCGAGGCGCAGACCCGCGACTTCGATGCCGCTCCCCCGATGTGCTTGGAGGCGGGAACGTCCTACGAGGCGGTCGTCACCACCAACAAGGGTGAGTTCACGATCGCGATCGATCCCGGATCTGCCCCGGTGGCGGCGAACAACTTCGTGGTCCTCGCCCGCAACCACTACTTCGACGACACCGTGTGCCATCGCATCATCCCGAACTTCGTGGTGCAGTGCGGCGACCCCACCGCCACGGGCACCGGTGGTCCCGGGTACACGATCGTCGACGAACCGCCCGGGCCCGGGCAGTACGAGATCGGCTCGATCGCCATGGCCAAGACGCTCGACCCCGACAGCGCCGGAAGCCAGTTCTTCATCATCACCGGTTCCGACGGCGCTGGACTCCCACCCGAGTACGCGTTGTTCGGCCAGGTCGTCGACGGCTTCGACACCACCGTCGAACAGATGGCGGCGGCCGGCACACCCGACGGCGTGCCGTCCGAGCCGATCGAGATCCAGTCGGTCCGTATCGTCCAGACCTGACGCCGCTCCGTCACGCAGGGTCGGCGGGGCGGTCGTTCGCTTGCTCGTCGCGGGTGAGGTGGTCGGGCCCGTCGAGGGCGACCGGGGTGTGGCGGCGCGAGGCACGGCTCAGGGCGTGCGCGCCCACAGGGGCCGACAGCAGTTGCAGGATCACCACGAGCAGCAACGTCGTCGCCGCCAGCAGCGTGTCGATGGCGATCGCGGCGCCGATCGACACGAGCACCAGGCCGAGCGTCGGCGCCTTGGCAGCGGCGTGCATGCGCGAATAGAGGTCGCGGAAACGGACGGCACCGATCCCGCCGATCATGGCGAGCGCCGAACCGGCGACGATGAAGATGCCGCTCACGACGTTCATCAGTTACCCCTCCGCTCGATGAAGCGCGACAGCGCCGTGGTGGCGACGAACCCGACGAGTACGGCGACCAGGACCGTCTCGACCGTGATGCCGCTGTCGGAGCGAGCGGCCGAGACGATGATGGCGATCACGACGACCGACTGCAGCCCGTCGATGCCGACCACCCGGTCAGACAGGCTGGGGCCGCGCAGCAGGCGGAACAGGAACCCGGCGGCGGCGATCGCCAAGAGCACGATCGCGAATGCCGTCACGGTGCGCCTCCTTCGATCGTCGATGTCGAGTCCGGCTCGTCGTCGGCGACCCGGCCCGGCCACTCAGCAACGACTCGGTCGAGCTCCGAGCGCTGCTCCTTCGTCCCGAACGCCCGCACTGCGAGGCGTTCGAGCCGGAGGACGTCACGATGGAGTGAGTCGACGTCGGTGAAGTGCAGCACATGGACGTACAGCACCGGCGGGCGATCGGGTCCGTCGCTGCGGACTTCGACCGTGAGCGTGCCGGGCGTCAGGGTGATCGCGTTGCCGATCACCGTGGCGAGGCCGTCGGTGGTCACGTGCAGCGGCACGGCGACGATCGCCCGGTTCACGTTCGACCACGGCGTGATCACCTCCCACGCCACCTGGAGATTGGACTTCACGAGCTGGACCACGAAGTAGACGAGAAAGGCCAGCGCCGAGGCCGGGTGGAACGACGTGATCTGGATCCCGTGCGCACCGGTCGGGCGCGCGACGAGCACGACGAAGACGGCGATTCCCAGCCCGGACAGCAGGCTTGCCAGGCCGAGGTCGCCCCAGAGCAGCGCCCACACCAGGGTCAGCCAGATCACCAGCGCAGGAAGCCGGACGCTCGGGGTCACTCGTTGTCCCCGATCACGGCCTCGACATAGCGGTCGGGAGCGAGGAGATCGGCGGCGGTGCGCTGCGCGTAGTCGTACAGCGGTCCGGCGAACACCATCAACGCCACCGTCAACGCCACGACGGCGGTAGCGGCACCCGTCATCAGGCGAGGCACCCGTGAGTCGTCCGACTCGATCCAGGCAGCGATCGCCGGATCCTCCGCCTCGCCCCAGAACACGCCCGACCAGATTCGCACCATCACGTACATCGTGAGGAGGCTGACGAGGAGGCTGACCGCGACGATCGCCCATTCGTCCGACTCGATACCCGAGCCGACGAGCGCGAACTTGCCGACGAAACCGGAGAACGGTGGGAGGCCGGCGATGCTGAGCGCCGGCAGCGCGTACAGCACCGCGATCATCGGAGCGCTGCGCACCAATCCGCCGATCCGCGACAACCGATCGGAACCAGCGCGTCGCTCGATCAGCCCCGCAACGAGGAACAATGCGGTCTTCACCACGATGTGGTGTACGACGTAGAACACCGCCGCAGCGATGCCGGCGATGGTGAACAGTGCGAGGCCGAAGATCATGTAGCCGATGTGGCTGACGATGTGGAACGAGAGCATGCGCCGCAGATCGTCCTGCGCGAGCGCGCCGAGCACGCCAACCACCATGGTGAATCCAGCGAGCACCAGCAAGAACGTTCCCTGTTGGGCGTCGGGCGGGAAGAGCAGCGTCTGCGAGCGGATGATCGCGTAGACGCCGACCTTGGTGAGCAGCCCGGCGAACACCGCCGTGATCGCACCAGGAGCGGTGGGATAGCTGTCGGGCAGCCAGAAGAACAGCGGGAACAGTCCCGCCTTGATGCCGAACACCAGGATCAGCAGCAGCGAGAACCCGGTACGGACGCCCGGGGACAGCTCGGGGATGCGCTCGCTGAGTTCGGCCATGTTGACCGTTCCCGTCGCCGAGTAGATCAACGCCAGTGCGGCGATGAAGAACGTCGACGCCACGAGGCTGATCACCACGTACGACATGCCCGAGCGCACCTGTCCGGGCCGGCCGCCGAGCGTGAGCAGGACGTAGCTGGCCACGAGCATCATCTCGAAGGCCACGAACAGGTTGAACAGGTCTCCGGTGACGAAGCTCGCCGACACGCCGGCCGACAACACGAGGTACACCGGGTTGAACGCTGCGTAGCGCGACTCCTCCGCTCCCTGCCCGATCGCGTACACGAGCACCGACAGCATCACCAGCGACGAGACCACGAGCATCACCGCCGACAGACGGTCGACGATCAACGTGATGCCGAGCGGCACCTTCCAACCCCCTGCTTGCATCACCAGCATCTCGCCGTCGTCGACGCTCATGAGCAGCGCAACACTGAACGCGACGTTGGAGCTCAATGCGACCAGAGCGATCACCCGCTGCGCCCAGC
This sequence comes from Acidimicrobiales bacterium, assembly GCA_038321235.1. Lineage (GTDB taxonomy): Bacteria > Actinomycetota > Acidimicrobiia > Acidimicrobiales > Ilumatobacteraceae > Sva-07. Next base: position 42,447 of record JBBQEU010000009.1, read on the forward strand.
GCCACGGCGAGGTGAGCACGGCGAGCGCCGCGCCGAGCAGCGGCACGATGACCGGCAGCGCCACGAACGAACTCATCGACGGTCCTCGTCGCGTGCCTGCTCACGTTCGGCGATCTCTTCTTCCGCGACCAGTTGGTCGCGGTCGCGGCGGCGAGCGATGAACCGGTCCTCGACGTCATCTTCCACCACGTCGTCGTGGGTGATCCTCCAGCTGCGGTACCCCAGCGCGAGCAGGAACGCAGTGACGCCGAAGGTGATCACGATCGACGTCAAGGCGAGGGCCTGCGGGAGCGGATCAGCGAAGGCGGCCGGATCGGCGGTGCCGATGATCGGCGCGAGGCCACGCCCACTCCCCGAGGTCAGCAACAAGATGTTCGATCCGTGCCCGATCAGGCCTACACCGATCAGGATGCGAGACAGCCGCCGCTGGAGTAAGAGGTACGTCCCGGTGGCGAACAGGAAGGCGGCGGCGAAGGCGAGCAGCACGCTCATCGGGTCATCCGTCCAGGCCCTCGACGGACAGTTGCCGCCACGCTGTCGCTGTTGTCGTCGGTCGCATCCGGTGCGTCGGGGAGGTCTTCGCCGAACGCCGCGAACGCCATCAAGATGAGGCCGATCACGACGAAGTCGACACCGAGATCGAACGAAAGCGTGCTGGTGAGCTTCACCTCGTCGAACACCGGCAGGTGGAACTCGATCTCACCGTGTTCGAGGAGGGCGCCGCCCAGCAGCAGCGGCAACAGTGCGGTGAACGACGACATGAACAGCCCGATCCCGAGGAACACGTGGGGCGGAAGACGGAACGTCGAGCGAACTGCCGCCGCCCCGCCGGACACGTAGCGCAACGCCAGCGCCGCGCCGACGACGAGGCCACCGACGAACCCGCCGCCGGGCCGGTTGTGGCCGGCGAACACGAAGTAGAGCGCGAGCACCAGGATCGACGGGTACAGCACCCTGATCGAGGTGTCGAGGATGAGGATCCGTCGGCCGAAACGCTCACGAGCGTCTGTGTCGGCATTGGTGCCGATTCGAGCGTCGCTCATCGCAGCGCCTCGGGCAGCTTGGGCTCGTCGCCGACATCGAGGATCTCCTCGAAGACGGGGGCACCGGTCTCGTCGCGCCGTCGTCCGGGGCGGGCCAGGCTGACGGCACCGATCGCGGCGACGAGCAGGACCGTGATCTCGCCCATCGTGTCCCAGCCGCGGAAGTCGACGAGGATCACGTTGACGACGTTCGATCCCTTGCCCTTGGGCAAGGAGTTCTCGATCATCACCTCCGACATCGAGGGCTCGTCGACGTCCGAACGGGCGTTACTGGCCGACAGCGCGAACACGAACACCGCCACACCGACCGCGCCGGCGACGGCGATCCGCATCGGCGCGGCGATCGCCGGAGCATGATGGCGCCACGAGCGTGGCAGGAATCGAAGCACCAGCACGAACAAGACTGTGCTGAGCGTCTCGATCGAGAACTGGGTGAGCGCGAGGTCGGGCGCGCCCTGCGCGACGTACAGACCGGCCATCGCGTAGCCGACCGCTCCGAGCATCAGGGCCGCCGCGATCCGATGGCGCACGATGCACGCACCGAGGCCTGCGGCAATCATGACCGCCACGAGCGCGACGTGCGTCGGCGTCTCGATGAACTGCGGCAGCTCGTCGAGTTCGGACGCGAACGCGGCGAGCGGCACCAGCGTCACCGTCAACACGATCACCGCCAGGTAGATCGGGAGCGAACCGTTCTGCACCGTCGCGGTCACCCTGGTCGCGACGACCGAGATCGAACGGAGCACCGCCAGGTAGCCCTGTTCAGTGGAGGGGACCGCCCGCAACCCGGCCGAGGCTCGCGACTGGACGTCCGCCACTGGTCGCCGCAACAGCGTGAGGCCCACGCCGCAGCCGATGATGACCATCGACAGCAACAGCGCCGTGTTGAAGCCCGCGAACAACTCCACCGGCTTGGGCTCCGAGCCCGGAAACAAGGTGATGGTGGCCGCCTCGATCACGCCATCGACCAGCACCGGTGCGAGACCGAACAGCACCGTGGCGATCGAGAGCACCACCGCCGGGCCGGCGAACAGCACCGACGGCGAATGCGCACCGACCGACATGACCTCGCGGTTCGGTTCGCCGAAGACGCCGAGGACGCCGAGCACGAATCGAGCGGAGTACGCGAACGTCAGGATCGAGGCGAGCACGATCACCACGAGCGCCGCCGTGCCGCCCGCGAAGTCGCCGTGTTCGAGGTAGCCGTCGAGCGCCTTCTCCTTGGCGATGAACCCGAACAGCGGCGGGAGCCCTGCCATCGACGCAGCACTGACCACGGTCACGACCTTCACGACGCGCCATCCCGTCGCCGATCCGAATCCGTGGAGTTCGCGGATGTCGCGTGTGCCGGTCTCGTGGTCGATGATGCCGACCACCATGAAGAGCGCCGCCTTGAAGGCTCCGTGGGCCAGGATCAAGACGATGCCCGCCTCGGCGATGTGGTACTCGCCGGCGCCGAACAGCAGCATCATGAAACCGAGCTGGCTGACCGTGCCATAGGCGAGCAGCAGCTTCAGGTCGTGCTGACGCAAGGCCCGGAGACCACCGACGAGCATCGTGGTGGCCCCGACGACGAGCACGAGCGTCCGCCAACTGCCGGTCATCGCGAACATGGGCGCCAGGCGCGCGACCAGATAGACGCCTGCCTTCACCATGGTCGCCGAGTGCAAGTACGCGCTCACCGGGGTCGGGGCGACCATCGCCGCCGGCAACCAACTACTGAACGGCGCTTGTGCCGACTTGGTGAACGCACCGATCAGCACGAGCACGAGGCCGGCGTTCACCGCGCCGCCGCTCGGTGGGTCGAGCACCAGCTCCGAGATCCGGTAGGTGCCACCGGCCTGGCCGATGATGATCAGCCCGGCCAACATCGCCAGGCCACCGGCACCGGTGATGAAGATCGCCTGCATCGCAGCAGCGCGCGCCCTCGCATTGGTGTCGCCGTTGCCGATGAGGAGGAAGGACGTGATCGATGTCAGCTCCCAGAAGATGAACAGTGCAATCAGATGGTCGGACAGGACCACACCGAGCATCGAACCCGCGAACAACGTGAGGATGCCGGCGAGCCGGGCCTGACCGGGCTGGTCGTGGCTGAAGTAGCCGAGGGAGTACACGCAGATCAACAGCCCGATACCGGACACGAGCGCCACCATCACGAGTGCGAAGGCGTCCAGGCGCAGGTCGATCGAGATGCCGAGTTGCTCGACCCAGGCGAACGAGTCGGTCACCGGGCGATCGTCGAGGACCGAGCTCGCCTTCGACGCCGCCCAGACCACGGTGGCCAATGGCGCGATCGCCGCCACCAGGAATGCCTGCCGTCCGAGCGCGCGACCACCGGCGGTGATGCCGATGCCGACAACGAGGTGGAGGACGAGGAGAAAGAACATCTGGCCGAGCCGACGATACGCGTTACGTCATCGAGTGACGCCGCTTCTCCGCATCAGAGTCACTTTGGCTCGGTTACCGGCCGGTAGCTAGTTTGCGCGTATGGGATCGATCAGCACCGTAGGAATCATCGGGTCGGGGATCATGGGATCGGGACTCGCCGAAGTCGCCGCACGAGCGGGCTTCGACGTGGTCGTTCGTTCCCGCACCCAGGTGGGAGCTGACGCCGTGTTGCACGGCATCGATGCCGGACTCACCAAGCAGGTGTCCCGTGAGCGCATGACCGATGACGAGCGCCACGCCATCCTCGCTCGCATCTCGGTGACCGACGACCTGCACGCGCTGCGCGACTGCGACCTCGTGATCGAGAGCATCGTCGAGGACATGGCCACCAAGCGCGAGCTGTTCGAACACCTCGACCGCATCGTGAAGCCCGAAGCGATCATTGCCACCAACACCTCCACGCTGGCCGTCGTCGAGCTGGCCATGACGACCGAACGCCCCGACAAGGTGTGCGGCATCCACTTCTTCAACCCGGCGCCGATGATGAAGCTGGTCGAGGTGATCAAGCCACTGACGGCGTCCGACGACACGATCACGACCGCGCTCGAGTTCGCCGCCGCGTGCGGAAAGGATGCCGTTCAGGTCGAGGACCGCGCCGGATTCATCGTCAACGCGCTGCTGTTTCCCTACCTCAACAACGCGATCCGCATGTGGGAGAACGGCACGGCGTCGATGGACGACATCGACACCGCGATGATGGGTGGCTGCAACTTCCCGATGGGTCCGTTCGCACTGCTCGACCTCGTCGGCCTCGACACCTCCCTCGCCATCCTCGATGCGCTCTACGCCGAGTTCCGCGACCCGAACTTCGCTGCCGCCCCGGCGCTGCGCCGCATGGTCGCCGCTGGCCAACTCGGCCGAAAGACCAAGCACGGTTTCCGCTCCTACTGACCGGAAAATGAAACCGCGGGGTCAGACCCCTTCGGTTTCATTTCGATCAGACTGGATGGCGTGAGTTCGACTGACCGATCGCCGATCGTGCCACCGCCGTCCCGGTTCACGATGCCTGACCCGAACGAGGTCGCGCCGGGTGAGGACCTCGTTGCGATCGGCGCCGACCTCGAACCCGGCACGCTTCTGGCTGCCTATCGAGCCGGCCTGTTCCCGATGCCGGTCGACCCGCGTCGCCGGCGCTCGAAGATCGCCTGGTTCTCGCCCGACCCGCGGGGCATCATCCCGCTCGACGGGCTGCACGTGAGCCGGTCGCTACGCCGCAGCATGCCTCGCTTCGAGGTGCGCAGGGACACGCGGTTCACCGACGTCGTTCGCGCCTGCGGCGATCCGAAACGACCGGGCCGGTGGATCACCGACCCGATCGTCGACGCCTACACGAACTTGTTCGATCTGGGGTGGGCACACTCGGTCGAGGTGTACGAGGACGGTGCGCTGGTCGGGGGGCTCTACGGGCTGCGTATCGAGCGGTTCTTTGCCGGCGAAGCGATGTACCACATTGCGACTGATGCATCGAAGGCAGCCCTCGTCGCGCTCGTCGACTGGCTGAACGAGACCGGCGCCGAGCTGCTCGACGTCCAGTGGGTCACCGATCATCTCGCCACACTCGGCGCCATCGCCATCCCCCGGTCTGACTACGTCGCCCGCCTCCAGGCCGCCGTTCGACCCAGAAGTTCGGAGCCGGAGTCGCGCTGACCGGGGCGCTCGCGCTGAAATTCCGCTGGGATGCGCGGAAAAATACACGGAGCAGGTGGTCCGCCAACCACCCGCTCCGAGAGCTTCGCCGGCCGAATCCGCCATTCGGCCGGCGGGGGTTCCCGCCAGAAGGGGAAACCTCATGGGAGCGGATCTCCCAAGGGGGAGGGAGGAGATCCGGTCCGTTTTGC